>JBNMKP010000044.1:0-10000 GCA_050874405.1 bacterium | reverse complement strand
GTAAAGTTCTTTTAAATCTTCCGTTAATAATTCGCAAAATTTTATATTGATGGGTTTATAATACATCATAACAAACAAAAAGGAGTATATCATGCAAGTAAGTAGTGTAAATAATCAACAACAAAGTTTCGGTATGGCATTTACTAAAATGGGTGATGGTGCTGTTGAAGCTTTAAAAAAACGTCTAAAAGGAAAAGATATTGCAAAATTGCAAGAACTAATAGACTCTCAAAAAGCCAATAAAAATGTAGATATTTTCTTATATACCGTAGGGAGTTCTGATTCAACAAGATTGGGGGCAAATATTTTTCCAAAATCTCCTTCCCAAACAGGAATTTTAATGAAACAACCAAGTGAGGGTATTTTAGAAATGCTAAGAAGTCCTATACATTTTGTTGAATCCCTTTGCAAAAAAGCTGATAAAATGTCCGCAAAAATTGATGCAGAGGCAAAATTGAATAACGCGATTGATTTAATATCTAAAAATAACTAAACGTTGAAATTTTAATACTTTTATAATATCTTGTAAAGATAAGGAGATATGATGAAAGTCTATAATATTACCCCACAAGTAAACCAACCAAGCTTTGGAGCTGTTAATCTGTCTGATGGTGCTAGAACTGTTCTTAAAAAACGAATTAAAACTTGTGACGATGTTGAAAAATTGCAAAAATTATTCAGTGAACAAAAAAGAAATAAAGAAGTAGACATTTCATTGTATTCTTTAGATAAATCTAATAGACTTGCAGCGGATATAAAGTCAAAATATCCGAGAAGCAGTTTTCAAAAACAAACTAAAAAAGAATTTTTATCTTTTATTTTGAATAAACCGGTAAAATTTATTGAGTCAGTTTGCAAGAAAGCAAATGCAATTGCAAGTAAGGTTAATTCTGAAATCTCTAAAAATGATATGATAGATAAATTATAATATCTTTTGTTTTTCAAAAAAAAATAACCCTAGTTTAAGTGCTAGGGTTATTTTTATAAGTATTATATTTTTTTAGATTTTATCAAATCCCGTATATTTTCTTAATACTTCCGGAATGATAATTGTTCCGTCTGCTTGTTGATAATTTTCAACAATTGCTGCAAATGTTCTACCAACTGCAAGACCAGAACCATTAATTGTGTGAACAAATCTTGTTTTTCCGGTAGCTTTTTCTTTGTAACGAATATTTGCTCTTCTTGCTTGATAATCTCCGTAGTTTGAACAACTAGAAATTTCTTTATATGCATTATATGATGGCATCCAAACTTCTAAATCCCAACATTTGTTAGCTGAAAATCCGATATCACCTGTAGATAATGCTTCACGTCTATATGGAAGTTCAAGAAGTTGTAACATCTTTTCAGCATCTTCTGTAAGTTTTTCGTGTTCATCTTTGCTTGATTCAGGTGTACAAAGTTTTACAAGTTCAACTTTGTTAAATTGGTGAACTCTGATAAGACCTCTTGTATCTTTACCTGCAGAACCTGCTTCTCGTCTAAAGCATGGAGTGTAAGCTGTCATGTATTTTGGTAAGTCATCTTCTGATAAAATTTCACCAGAATAGATATTTGTAACAGGAACTTCTGCTGTTGGAATTAGGTATAAATCTTCGTTTTCGCATTTGTACATATCTTCTGCAAATTTTGGTAATTGACCTGTACCTGTCATTGTTGCAGAATTTGCCATAAATGGAGGAAGAATTTCTTCATAACCTTGTTGTTCTGTATGGTAATCAAGGAAGAAATTGATGATGGCTCTTTCTAGTCTTGAACCTTTTCCTCTATATAAAGTGAATCTGCTTTGAGATAACTTAACACCTCGTTCAAAATCTACAAGATTTTTTTCTTCGCATAAATCCCAGTGAGCTTTGAATTCAAAATCAAATTTTCTAGGTTCACCCCACTTGTAAACTTCAACGTTATCAGCGTCTGATGCTCCAATTGGAGTTGTTTCATCTGGAATGTTCGGAATGTGAAGCAAAATATCTCTTTGTTTTGCATCTAATTCTGTTTGTTTTTCTTCTAAATCTTTTATTTCATCTCCCAAAACACGAACATCTTCTTGAATTTCATCAGTATTTTCACCATTCTTTTTCATTTGTCCGATTTTTTGAGATTCAGATTTTCTTTTAGCTCTTAATTCATCAGCTTTCGTTTGTATTTTTCTTCTTTCTTCATCTATAACAAGAACTTCGTCAATAGATAAAGCAGGATTTCTTCTTTTCAAAAGTTCATTAATTTTATCAGGATTTTCTCTAATTAATTTAATATCAAGCATTTTTCCCTCTTTTCTTTTTCCTAATCAGTACATTTATTCTAATTTAAAGACATTTTTTTATCAAGTTTATGTATAAAATTAGCCTATTGCAGGGTGAAAATTTGCAATAATCTGAAAATAATGTATAATATCATTAACAAAGGGAGATGTGATGTTTAAAAAACTAGCTAAACAATTAAAAGCTGAAAATGACGCAAACTCTTGTTTCCCAATGAGTTCGCCTATGGAAGCAATGCAAGAACAAGCTAAAAAGACTTTTCTAAAAAGTTTATCAAAGCATGCCCTTAATTTATATGAAAGAAAAACGGATATAAATAATTTTACAAAATTGGCGCTTTCTAATCCCGAAAATAAATCCCACGAGGATATTGTAGACAAATTGTTTAACAAAGGTGTTGTTGATTCGTTTTCGGAAGATGCTATTTTTGATTTGTCTGATAACGAACGTTTTTTACGTGACTTAGGTTTGAAATAGAAATATTCCTTTCGTTTTTATGCTCACTTTTTATAGATGTTCTCTTTGTTAAGCATCTTGAAACTTTTTCGTTTTTTGTATATAATTTTTCTATAAGAAGAGATAGGAGTAAAAAATGTTCGAACGTTTTACAGAAAAAGCAATAAAAGTAATTATGCTTGCTCAAGAAGAAGCTCGAAGATTAGGTCATAACTTTGTTGGAACAGAACAAGTTTTACTTGGCTTAATCGGTGAGGGTACCGGAGTTGCTGCAAAAACTCTTAAATCTATGGGGGTAAACCTTAAAGATGCCAGAGCCGAAGTCGAAAAAATTATCGGTAGAGGATCTGGGTTTGTAGCTGTAGAAATTCCGTTCACTCCTCGTGCAAAACGAGTTCTTGAATTATCTTGGGACGAAGCAAGACAATTAGGTCATAACTATATTGGAACAGAACACCTTTTGTTAGGTTTAATCCGTGAGGGTGAGGGTGTTGCAGCTCGTGTTCTTGAAAATTTGGGGGTTGACCTTAATAAAGTAAGAAGTAATGTAATTAAAATGTTGGGAGAATCAAAACCTCAAGCTACAGCAGGTGGTGGTAGTTCTTCTTCAACATCATCATCTTCTTCAACAGGTGGAAAAACTAAAACTCCAAGTTTAGATGAATTTGGTAGAGATTTAACTCTTGCTGCTCAAGAGTTACGTTTAGACCCTGTTGTAGGTAGAGAAAAAGAAATTGAACGTGTTATTCAAATTCTTGCAAGACGTACAAAAAATAACCCTGTTCTTTTAGGTGAACCTGGGGTTGGTAAAACTGCAGTAGCAGAAGGACTTGCAATTAGAATTGTTAATGCGGAAGTTCCAGATATTTTAGACGGTAAAAAAGTTATCCAGTTAGATATGGGACTTTTGGTTGCCGGTACTAAATATCGTGGTGAATTCGAAGAAAGATTGAAAAAAATCATGGACGAAATTCGTCAAGCAGGTAATATTATTCTTGTAATTGATGAAATGCATACATTGATTGGTGCAGGTGCTGCAGAAGGTGCAATTGATGCTGCTAATATCTTGAAGCCGGCTTTATCAAGAGGTGAAATTCAAGTTATCGGTGCTACAACTTCTGATGAATATAGAAAATATATTGAAAAAGATCCTGCATTAGAAAGACGTTTCCAACCTGTTATGATTGATGAACCATCAATTGATGAGTCAATTGAAATTATCAAAGGTTTGAAACCAAAATATGAAGAACACCACAAGTTAATTATTTCAGATGATGCAATCGTTGCCGCTGTTAAGATGTCTAGCAAATATATTAATGATAGATTCTTACCGGATAAAGCGATTGACGTAATTGATGAGGCTAGTTCAAAAGTTAGATTGAAAGCTTCAAATTTGTGTCCGGAAGCTAAAGAACTTGAAAAACAATTGAAGTCTTTAATTAAAGAAAAAGAAGATGCAATTAGAAATCAAGAATTTGAAACAGCTTCTCAACTAAGAGATGATGAAGCTGATTTGAGAGATAGAATCAGAGAAGTTTCAGCAAAATGGAGAGATGAACACGAAGCTAATAAACCAACAGTTACAGCTGAAAATGTTGCAGAAGTAGTTGCAATGATGACAGGTGTTCCTGTTACTAAGTTGACAGAGGGCGAAAGTGAAAGACTTCTTAAATTGGAAGAAACATTGCACAAACGTGTTATTGGCCAAAATGATGCAATTGTTGCAATTTCTAAGGCCATCAGACGTGCAAGAGTTGGTTTGAAAGCTCCAAATAGACCAATTGGTAGTTTCATCTTCTGTGGTCCAACTGGTGTTGGTAAAACAGAACTTGCCAAAGCTTTAGCAGAAGCAATGTTTGGTTCTGAAGATAACATGATAAGAGTTGATATGTCAGAATTTATGGAAAAACATTCAACTGCGAAACTTATCGGTTCTCCTCCAGGATATGTTGGATATGATGATGGTGGACATTTGTCAGAACTTGTTAGAAAGAAACCTTATTCAGTTGTTCTTTTTGATGAAATTGAAAAAGCTCACCCAGATGTATTCAATATTATGTTGCAAATCTTAGATGATGGTAGATTAACAGATTCTAAAGGTCGTCACATAAGCTTTAAAAACACTGTTATTATCATGACATCTAACGTTGGTGCAAGTATGATTACCAATACTTCAAAACTTGGATTTACAACAGCAGAAGATGAATCTAAGAGCAAGTACGAAAAACTAAAAGATACTGTTTCTGAAGAAATGAAGAAAGCATTCAGACCAGAATTCTTGAACAGAATCGATGAAACAATTGTATTCTCTCATTTGTCAAAAGAAGAAATTAGACAAATTGTTGATTTGATGTTGAAAGACTTGTTCAAACGTTTAGCTGAAAAAGAACTTAATATTGAAGTTTCTGATGAAGTTAAAGATCATTTGGCTGAATGTGGTTATTCTGAAGCTTATGGTGCAAGACCATTAAGACGTTTAATCCAAAGAAAAATGGAAGATAGTTTGGCAGAAGAAATTCTATCCGGTAAATACGCAAAAGGAGATACTATTAAAGTAACTCTTGTAGATGGCAAAATTTCTTTTGAAAAAGCTTCCAAAGCAAAGAAGACTAAAAAGGCTGATCAGGTTGAAGAACCTGCTGCAAATTAGATAAGTTAATTACGGGAATAGAACAAATCTATTCCCGTAATAATTCTTAACATTTTCTGTATCAAGTATTAAATTTTATTTTTATCGTTTTTAAAATTAAAAATAGGGGCATGTTTATATTAATTAAATAAAGGTAGGAAATTATGCGTGTAGATTTAGTTCAAAATTATCCTATTGCAAGGGGTGCAAAACGTGGATATCATTCTAGTGGAGTTAATTCATCAAATCAAGTTCAACCAATGACAAGGTCAAATTTTGTTCGATTGTCTTTTACAGGGAAAAATATGTGGCAAGTTGCTTCAATTACTCCTGAAAATTCTGGGTTAGGACTTCCGGAAGCATCACAAGGCGGTGAAGGTGTTGTTGGTTATGAACTTCCTACAAGTTTAAGAAAACACGAAAAAGTTAATGTAAAAATGCCAAACGGGGAAAGAGTTGAGAAAAATGTAGATGCACGTAGTTTTATGACTTTTTGGGAATATAATAACCCAAAAGGTGGTTATAAATTCTTAATTCACAAAGGAATTCCGTCTTCTGAATTAAATACAACTAAAGCAAATGATACAATGCCTGCAAAATATTTTTATAGTGCTGAATTAGGTGAGGATATTGAATCTGTTGCTAAAAAGAATAATGTGTCTTTAGATGAAATAAGTTATGTAATTCAAAGCCGCCCGAATGGAAGTGGACCAGAGGCAATGTCAAGATATTGTGTAATTGAACCGACCAGTGTTAAAGGCGAAATCTCTCATTTGTCAGATTCAAAATTAGGTGAAGTTGATAAAATTCCTTATCGTTTATTTAAAATTGCTGATAAAAACCCGTCTTATAATAAATTGACAGGGCAGCCTAACTACTTTATTTATACCCCTCAATTAGCTAGAGCTTCAAAACCTTATTCTTATGATTGTTGGGGCAATGTTCCTTTTGAAGCTGAAATTGTTAATTCTGACGGTATGAAAGCGTTGGCAAATTCTATCCATAAACAAATGAATACTGAGGAGTTTGGCTTCTATGACCCTGCAAGTGTATTGTGTCATGATAGGGTTGCGAATACTTATGGAAACCATATTGCAAATATGTCTGCTGCAGGTGATTCTGCTGTAAATGGAGTTAAAGCTCATATTATTGACCACAATACCGGAAGAAATTACCAAGGTATGACGTCTGATCCGATGAAATTTTTATCTGTTGTTGGAGATGAAAGTGATGCTGTTGCTTTAAAAAATTCTCCATATTTTGATATTTTGCAAAAAGCAAAACAATATGGGCTTGATTCGGAAGCTTTAACACCGAGAGAAAGAGCCATTGCTCATTCTGTAATCGACCCGATGGTAGCTCCATTCAGAGATGGCGCAGGAACTTATAATATTTTAAAAGTTGGTATTTCGTCTTCGAGAGTAAATCCTGATAATATTTCTGTTGGTACTGTTTCTCATACTTTTGATAAAGAAATGAAATCTCCGGAGACTCCAGATGCTGCAAAATTCTTGACTGAGGATTTCGCCAAAATCAAGACAAAATCCGTTGGTAATGGTGTTACTCCTGCCAATATGGCATTTGATGTTCAAGATGCAAACTTTGGGCGAGGTGGTAATGGTTTAACTAAAGAAGCTGCAACCGGTTATACTCCGTTTAAATATGATTTTAAAGCTCAAAATATTGAGGAAGTTATTGCCGCAAAAGAGAAAAATGCTCGTTGGCTTACTGATTTAATTTGGAAAGCAGGTGAAAAAAGTCAAGATGCCTTAAATGAATTATTCTTTAATAAAGGGCAAATTCAAGACGGACATAATGTTATGGGCTATTTATCTCCAATTAAAGATGGTGAAATTTTAGTCTTTGGTTTTGGGCGTCCAGATGAGCAAAAAGGTTTCCCTATCACCACTAAGGGGTATTTAGATTTCTTGACAAGAAAAGATATTCCGGAAGATACAAAGAAAAAAGTTAAAGTCTTGTTAGGTGCAGGTCCTTGGAATAAAGATGCTGATGATTATAAGGCTGTTAAAAAGGATTTAGAAACTATTTGGGCTTTAGATGGTGGCAAATATAAAAACAATATTATGTACGTTGATGGCTTTACACCAAATAGGCTTACAGGTTGTTCTCATTATGGTTTGTTTACTTCAAGACGTGAAATGTACGGAATTACACCTATTGAATGTAAAATTGCCGGAACTCCTTATGGCTCAACTAAAACAGGTGGTCCTGTAGATTATACAAACCCAAGAAATGGATTTTTGACTAAAGATGTTGTTGAAGGTCGACCTGAACGTTATGGATTGAGTTGGGCAAATTCTGCAAAAGAAATTGATGATGCTCGTGTTAACCACCAAGCTCCACAAGTTGCAGATATTTTCAAACAAATGATTGACGAATATACAAATCATAAAGATTTATATATTGCAAAATCTAAGAAAAATATTGAAGAACTTGTTGATTGGCACAATAACGGAGAGTACAATTTCGGAAAATCTGCTAATAGAGTTTATTTAGATACAATTTTAGAAACAGATAAAGGCTGGGAATCAAGAAATAAAAAGCCGATGAATCGTGTAATGGGTGCAATTGGTGAATACAAAGAAGATTTAGAAAAAGTTCTAAAACAATCTAAATCTAAACCTGTCAAAATGGTTCTTGCAATTGCTATTGGAACATTGGCTATTGCAGGTGGTATTTATATGTATATGCATCAAACAAGACAAAAAGTTGCAGCAGCAATTGATAATAAAAAAGCTGCATAGTTCTTGATATTTAAATAAAGAATGGGCGAAGTTTATACCTAAACTTCGCCCACTAATTTGGCGTAAATAAAAATGAATGAATTATTATTTATATGTTTTTATTAGTGTACAAAATTCGCCAAAACAATCATAAATACAATCATAACACCCATAAAGATTATTGAACCTAATACACCTGTTCCGTTTGATTCATCAAAGTGTTTTTTATCAAGTTTGTGTTCTACGTTTGTGTTTTCAATTTCAGACATAGTAATTCTCCTTATTATTTAAAATTTTCGTAACAAAACCAATTGATTATAAAAATAATCAATACATAAAAACTATAAATAATAAGGATTTACGGAGCATTCCGGTTAATTTCAGTCAATGGAAAGTTTTTTGTCCTGAAAGATTCAGTCAATAAATATGACTTGTTATAAATGTAAGAAATCAGAAGTGAAAATTGGTTATTTTCAGGACTTACACCATTTTTATAATTTGTAAAATTTGAATTTGAGTCATTTTTAATAGATGAAAATAATACTGCAACCGTATTTTGATTAGCCGGAGCATAATACTTTGGAGTCGTTGTCTTTCCTTCAATATACGGTGTTTGAGAACTTTCTGTTTGGATTGTATTTATATGGTTTGACAAATGATTGACACTTAGCTCTCCGGCATTTGCGCTGAGAGTTGTGAAAAACATAAATACAATTAAGAATAGTTTCATTAGATTTTTCATCTTTTTAATTATAACCAAAATTTTTTAGAAGTGCAATTTTTTATATTTGTATTGTAAACTTTTTTATTATACGTTATAGATATGGCAAGATTAATTGGAATATCTGATATACATGGTGAGTACGACAAGCTTTGTGCTGTTATTGATAAAATATCACCTCAAAAAGATGATAAAATTGTCTTCATGGGGGATTATATTGATAGAGGTCTAAAATCTCGAGATGTTGTCGATAAATTGATAGAACTTGGTGATATTTGCCATTGTGTTTATTTGATTGGTTCACATGAATATGCAATGATGCATGCCAAAACAGATGATTATTACAATTATTTGTTCTGGAATTATGGTGGAGATTCTACTGTTAAAAGTTATGGTAGTTTTGAAAATATAATGAAAATTCATGGTGAATTTTTTAGAAGTTTGAAATTTTATCATATTGAAGGAAAATATTTGTTTGTCCATGTCGGATTACGTGACGGAATTCCACTTGAAGAGCAAAACGAAGAAGATATGGTTTATATTCGCTCAGAATTTTATAATAAAAAACATTCTTTTCCCTACAAAATTATTTTTGGACATACCGAATTTGATGAACCGCAAGTACAAGATGATAAGATTTGTATTGATACCGGTTGTGGGAAATATAAAAATGCGCCGTTGACGGCAATTGTTATAGAAAACGGGGCTGAATTCTTTGTAAATTCGGATTAAAATTTCTTTCTCACCCTTTTATGGCTGAGGGCTGTGGGAGTGTTTAATATTATATTTGGAGAAAATTTAATTTTTCCCTCCCTGATTAGGGAGGGAAAGGGTGGGTAGCAGCTTTATTCAGTGTTCAAGATTACGACGTCACTCTGTTCTACCTCTTGTTTCCTTTGTTTACTGCGCCTCGCATTAAACGTGACTCCGAGCCTGCCGACTTGTCCTGCTGACAGCCAATCATTTCGGCAGGCTGCTCCGCACTCTGCTCGGCTTGCTTTCCTCGTAATGACATGTTTTTAGAAAAAGAGAAAAGGTCATTGTATTTTTCTCCCTCGCCCATTTATGGGAGAGGGTTGGGGTGAGGGTTCATATAAAGTAATGTCATTACGAACGGGTAATAAGTCATTTGTTGTTGAAATAAAAAATAGTCGCTAGTGTCGTAATCTCAAACACGGGGATAATT
>JBNMKP010000043.1:0-10123 GCA_050874405.1 bacterium | reverse complement strand
ATCTTTAGATAATTGTTTTAAATTGTTTTGTAAAAGTTTTAGATTTTGATTTTCGGAAATTAGTTCATTGTTTTGTTTATTTATTTCAGATAATTTTTCAATTTTTTCAATATTTTTTTGTTTTGAATTTTGTTCTTTTTCAAAATCTGTCTCGACTGTTTTGAAATCTTGAAGAAGTTTTTTTAGTTTTTCTTGAATAATTTTGCTTTTGGTTAAATCATTGTTTAGTTTTTCAATATTTTGATTATTTATATCATTTTCTTTTACTGTATTATCAAGCTCTTGTGATAATTTTTGAAGTGTTTCATATTTAGATAAATCTTTTTCCAATTTTGCAACTTCAATTGCCAATTTTTCATTTTGTGCTTTTTTATTTTCGTATTGTACGAATTTATCATTGATAATTTTGTAGTCAAGTTCAAGTTGTGGAATGGTTTCTGTTTCTAATTTTTGAATTTCAGTACGTGTATTTTCTATATTCTGAGCATTGCCGAAAGTTTGGTTTAGTTTTTCTAGTTCTTTTTTGATATTTTTTTTGTTTTTATCTAATTCTTTTTTATCTGTTTCGTCTTTTTTGATTTGATTTTTAAGTTCTTCTAGTAAAACATCTGTGTTATAAATGTTTTTGCTATTTTTTAGGTTTGAAATTTCTGTAGATAATTTTTCATTATCTGCAGATAAAATTTGTTCAGAATATTGAATTAGAGAGTTTTTTAAATCCTCAAAAAGCCCTTTTCTTTTAATAAAATTGTCATACAATTTTGCTTGAAAAATTTGAAGATTTTGTGTTGAGAAAATATTTCTAAAGATTTCTCCTCTATCTTCCGTTTTTGCGTTGAGTAATTTTTGAAATTCTCCTTGCGCAATCATCACAATTTGTGAAAATTGCTTTTTATTTAATCCGATTAAGTTTTCAATTTCAATATTTGCTTCTTTTTCTTTTGTATAAACTTTGCCGTTTGGGAGAGTTAATTCAACTTCTGAATTATGGTCGATAGTTTTTGGTGAACGTTTGATTTTATAAATCTCGCCACGACACATAAATTCTAAAATTACATAAGTTTTGTCTTTTTTATCTGCAAAATCACTGCGTAATGCGGCTTTGTCCTTTCGATATTCTCCGCTTGCTTCACCATACAGTGCAAAACTTATTGCATCAAATATTGTTGTTTTACCCGCTCCTGTATCACCCGTGATTAAATATATTCCGTTTTCTCCAAGTTCAGAAAATGGAATTTCAACTTTAGAAGCATAAGGGCCAAAAGCGTTTATAATTAGGTTTAGTGGACGCATTATTTTGCCTCCTTAATATCTAAAAGTATTGATGATACAATTTCTTTTTCTTCATTTGTTAATTTTTCTTTTGTTTGTTTTTCAAAGAAATCTGAAAAATGTTCAAATGTAGTTTTTTCTTTTAATGTTTTTAAATCTCGTTTATTACCAAGATTTGTATAATATTCTTCAAAATCCAACTTCATAATATTTGGGAAAATTGTTTCAAGTTTATTTTTCGCATCAATTACATTTGTGTCGGTTAGTGTTATGTGCATATATGATTCATCTTTTTCCATTTTTAACAACTCATTAATTTTCCCTCGAATTTCTTTCATTTCGTGAATTGGTTTGAACGGAACTGTTTTGATATCAATTTTCTTATCTTCAATTTCAATCATAGTAATTGATTTATTTTGATTTACTTCTGAAAAAGAATATTTTAATGGTGAACCGCAATATCTGACTTCTTTTCTCCCCATTGATTGAGGTTTGTGGATATGACCAAGCGCAACATAATCAAAATTGTCAAAAATTCTATAATCAATATTATCCAGTGTTCCGAGTGATGAAGTTTCAGAGTCGCTAATTTCTGGATTTCTGCCATTTGCAGTTACAAATTGGTGTGCAACGAGAATATTAGTTTTTGAGGTATCAATATCTAAATTTTTTACAACATTTTCAACTGCATCTTGATAGCTACCGATTTCAATATCTGGGAAAAATCTTCTTACATCTGCAGGTCGAATAAACGGTAACAACCAAATGTTAATATTTCCCAAAGAAAGAGGTTCAATTTTTCCATCATAATTTCTTGAAAAATGAATTCCACTGAGAGATATAAGTTTTGAAAAAGCTGAAAGTCTTTCGCCGCTATCATGATTGCCACTGACAATATATGTTGGAATTTTCAAATCTGCAATCTTACAGATAAATTCTTCGAACAATTCAATTGCCTCAATTGATGGAATTGTTTTGTCGTAAATATCTCCGGCAATGAATATTCCATCAACTTTTTCAGATTTTGAAACCTCAATGATTTGTTTTAATATTTCTCTTTGGTCATTTATCATAGGAAACTCGTTTACACGTTTTCCTATATGCAAATCTCCAAGATGAATAAATTTCATTTTCATACTCTAATTATTTTACCATTTTTTCTCGATTTTGTGAAGAATAACGGTTATTTTTTAGTTGTTTGAGTATTGTTATTTTCTTGTTGTTTTTCAGCATTATTATGAGCATTAAGTTTTTTCATTTGAGGTTCAACACATTTTTTGATGATTACATTTTCAGTAAACATATCGATAGGTTTTACTGTTAAAAGCAATGCTGTAAATGAACCTAAAGATTTCCAAGCTTTAAGCTTGAAGATTTTTTTGTCTAAACTACTCTTAATTATGTCTGTAGAATTTCCATGTTCTAAAATATTTTCAAATTCTTTTTTAGCAAAATTTTTCAATCTTTCTTCGTTAGAATTTGCAATAGCTCCTCTTTTGCAGTTGCAAAGAAGCTTGTCATACATTTTAGTGAAAATGTTATTTCCTTGGTATGATTCTTTTTTCTTAGAGAAGAAAATATTGAAATTATTTTCAAATTTTTCTAAAACTTGTGCTTTATCACCATCTTTCACAATATCGTGGTCTTGTGCGTGGTGTTTGATAAATCTTAGTGTTTGTTCTTTTGCATTTGTAGAAATTTTTTCACCTTTGTATTTATCTATTTGGGAAAAAGCGCTTTGTCCAATGTGACCAAAAACTGTTGGTAAAATAATACTTGCAAAAGCTTGGAATACGGCTTGTTTGAATGCACGTTGAGCATTAGGGTCGTATTTGTTTCCTTTATTTTTGTATTTGTCATAAACATCTGCGCCAAAATACATCAATGCAGGAACCCAGAATAAAGTTGCTGCAGTTGGGGCAATTTCGTTGATAGCTACACCGATATCATTTGTGTAGCCCAAACCTCTCATTGGCCAATTTGCCAACGGGTCTTTATATTTTTTTTCTTTTTTCTTTTTATTTGCGTTGAATTCAACATTTTTATCTTGTGCCGTGAAATTCAACGTTGAAGATACCGAATTAATTTTCATTGATTCTCCCAAGCCAAATTATAGGTAAATATATTCATTCATTTTACTAGAATTCCATTCTATATAAAAACTTTTTTAATTTCAAATAAAAAAGTTTAACCTTGTTACAAATTGTTATAAATGTAGTTTTTACGATTAAATTAATTTAAATATTTTTTTATAATTAATTTTTTTAAGGCTCTAGAGTTTACACTGTCAGGTGCAATTTCTAGAATTTTATCCAAGGTTTTGATTGCATCGTGATATTCTTCTAATTTCTTTTGTATAACAGCGATTGAATACAACGCATCAATAAATTTTGGGTCTAATTCAACAGCTTTTTCTAAATCTTTTAGTGCAGATTTTAATTCGTAAGTTGTTGGTTTTTCTTTTGAAAAAATGATTTGAGCTTTATTAAAATATGCATCAATTAAATTTTCGTCAATTTCAATAGCTTTTGAATAATCTTCATTTGCTTTGTCTAAATTCCCTTTACCATGTTCTAAAATTCCTCTAAATAGGTAACAAGGTGCATAATCCGGTTTCAATTCAATTGATTTGTTATAAGCATCAAGTGCCTTGTCGTACTCTCCTAGTCTTGCTTCTGCCATTCCAAGATTAAAGTAGTAATGGTAATTTTTTTGATTTGCTTCGCTATTTTTTACAAGTTCTTTAAATTCTTCTTTTTCGGCAATAATTTCTAACAATTTTGTGCGGTTATCTTGTGCAATTTTTAACTTTGGATTTAATAATATTGCTTTGTCATAATCAAGTAGTGCTTTTTCATATTCTTGTTTATTAAAATAAGAATAGCCACGGTTATTGAATGCAAGAGCGCAAGTTTTGTCCATCTCAATTGCTTTATTATAAAACTCAATAGCTTTGTCATAATTTTTTATTTCGTCATAAGCATTAGCGATATTTATTGTTGCGTCCAAATTTTTTGGATTTTCATCAAGTGCTTTTTGATAATTTTTTAATCTTTCTTCTGCATCGGTTGATGCAAACCCTAAGTACATATAATATTCTTCTTTTGTTCCGTAACGTTTTAAGTCATTGCGGATAAGTTTTCTTGCACTTATGTAATCCTTTTCTTCTAAATATTTATCAATCTTTTTTAATACTGAATATTTATCCATAATTTCTCCAATTCAAATTTTATTGAATACAACCTGTATCATCTAGCAAATTTTCGCCATTTGCTGATGCTACGGCCATTTCATCACAACGTTCATTAAATTCGTGTCCGTTGTGTCCTTTAACCCAAATGAATTTTACATTATGAGGTTCTTTTGCTTTTAATAATCTTTTCCATAAATCTTGATTTTTTACAGGTTGTTTGTTTGAGCCTTTCCAACCTTTTTTAACCCAACCATCAACCCATTTTTGATTGAATGCATCAACCAGATATTTAGAATCAGAAGTTAACTCAACATCACATGGCTTTTTCAATGCTTCTAAGCCTACAATTGCAGCAAGTAATTCCATTCGGTTATTTGTTGTAACTTTAAAACCTTGGGTAATTTCTTTTTTGTGAGTTGTGCCGTTTTCATCTTCTGCGATTAAGATTGTGCCATATCCCCCTTTCCCAGGGTTTCCGCTACAAGCTCCATCTGTATATATTTTAATTAACATAAAATTATCCTTCTTCTGTAATATCCCATTTTTCTAAAATGTCATCTGGTATTCCATCTAAAAATCTTGATGGTTTTGATAATACCATATTCATTGCATAATCGTACATATCAACAGGATAAGTTATGTACAAATTATTTTTTGCTCTTGTTGCTGCTACATACATTAGGCGCAATTCTTCGTCCATTTCTTCTTCTGAATTGAATGAATAAGCACTTGGGAATCTTCCGTCAACAGCTCCGATTATAAATACAGTATCCCATTCTAATCCTTTTGCAGAGTGAATTGTAGAAATAGTGAGTGCTTCATCATCAGAATTATTCTTATACATTCCCTCGACACTTGCATCAGGTGGTTCTAAAGCTAAATCACTAATAAAATCTTCAAGATTGCTGTATTGAGTTGCAAGATATTCAAAATGGTCTAAATCTTTTTCCCTCTTTGTGAAATCATCATATTTATCTTTTAAAATTGGTCTGTAATAATTTATCACGGCAGAAACAATTTCTTCCGGTTTTTTCTTTGGTAAAACATCTCTCAATTTTCCTAATGTAGAAAATAGAGGAGTTAAACTTTGGGTTTTATTTGATGGAAGAAGTTTTATGTCTGGGTTCAAATGACCTTTAACTACAGGCATGATGTTATTAACAGTTGAGGCTCCGACCCCTTTCAATAGTAGTAAAATCCTAGTTAAACTTATTACATCATCTGGATTTAATAAAACTCTTAAATGTGCAACAACATCTTTGATATGAGCTGTTTCCATAAATTTTGGCCCGCCAAATTTTTGGAATGGAATTGCTCGTTTTGAAAGCTCAATTTCCAGATTGTATGACATTCTTGCATTTCTTGTTAAAACGCAAATATCAGAAAGGCTTATATCTTCGTCTAATAATTCCAAAATCCTTTGGCATATAAAATCAGCTTCCATTTGCGTATCTTTTGCGCATATTAATGCCGGAACTTGAGGTGAAACAATATCAGAAAATAATTTTTTTGTATATTTTTCTTTAGCTTTGTCAATTATTTCATTTGTGAATTTTAGAATATTTTGAGTACTTCTGTAATTTTGTTCAAGTTTTATTATTTTGGTATTTACAAAAAGTTTTGGAAAATCTAAGATGTTTCGATAATTTGCTCCTCTGAATGAGTAAATACTTTGTGCATCATCTCCAACAGCCATTATATTATGATGTTCAGAAGCCAAAAGCTTGATTACATCAGCTTGAAGAGTGTTTGTATCTTGATATTCATCAACCATAATATATTTATATTGGTTAGATAATCGTTTGCGAAGTTGGTCGTTGTTTTCTAGAAGCAATTTTATATATAGCAATAAGTCATCATAATCTAATACCGAATTTTCTCTTTTATACGTTACATAGGCTTTATGAACTTCAATAATTTTATCTGCGCAATGTTCAAATTGCGGAAATTCATCTGCAATAATTTTCTTTGTTTGAGTAACTTTATTTATACTTTTTGAATAAATATCTAAAAGGGTTGATTTTTTCGGAAATCTTTTTTCTTTTTTAGGAAACATTTGCCCGACAATATGGTTTATCACATCTTCGCAATCTGACCTGTCCATAATTGTGAAATTGTTTTTTAGTCCTAAAAGTTTTGAATATTTTCTTAAAATTATATTTGCAAATGAGTGAAACGTTCCGCCTGCAACTTTTTCACACCTGTTATCAAGAACAATTGTTGCTCGGGATAACATTTCCGCCGCTGCTTTTTTGGTAAAAGTTAAAAGCAAAATATTTTCAGGTTTTATACCGTCTTCAATCAGTCTTGCAACTCGGTATGTTAGAGTTTTTGTTTTTCCTGAACCAGCACCTGCAATTACAAGAATTGATCCTTCTTTTGATTTAACGGCTTCAAGTTGAGCTTCATTCAAGTCTTGTTCATAATTAACTTTGTAATCTGTTTTTATAGCATCACGTTTTTTCAACACGTATTTTTTGCGTGCCGGTTTATTCTCTTCTATTATTGATACTTCTTTTGCCATAAAATCCTCTACCTGCTAATTATAGTCCACGTATAAAGTGTTTTTCAATAATTTATTGTAAAGTTTTGAAAAGATTTCGTTTCAAAGCCTAATTTTTTTCTTATTTATTCCGAAGAAAATAATATGCGCAATAGATAAACATGAGGAAGTGTATAGTTGTGAAAAAAATATTTTTACTATTTGTTTTTTTAGTTGTGTATATTTTTTCGTATGTAGGTTTTGCTTCTGCAATTCCTGCTTCTGGAAAATGGTTTAATCCGAGAGTTTTGAAAACGTATATTCAACCTGGGCACCCTCGTACGCTTATGATGAAACACGCATTTGCAGAGTGGTCACGAGTTACACAAAATAAATTTGTATTTCGTTATGTAGATAGTCCTAAAGTTGCTCAGATTGAAGTTTATTTTGTCAAAACTATTCCAAATGCAGATAGAGAAATTGGTTTGACGAAAACTACAAGACTAGATAGTGGTAAAATTACCCATGCAGTGATACAAATTGCTGAACGTTCTGTAAATGGCGCTAAACTACGTAATGACTCAGTCTACACTACAATGTTGCACGAAATCGGGCATGCGATGGGAATGCTTGAACATTCTAGCGACCCAATGAGTGTTATGTATCCGGTTATTAATGATGCCCAAGAAATTTCCAAGGCTGATCTTAAAAGGCTTGCAAAAATTTATGGCTGGAATTGATTATTTATGTACCCAGTTCCAATCGTAAATTCTATATAACTGCCTTATATCCCGTTTATAAATATCTTGAGATTCAGAGATTGGCATATTCATAATTCCAACGGATCTACTTGTGTCCGGCAATCCGAGAGAATGACCAATTTCATGGAGCATTGTCGTGTAAATCATATTTTTTGATGCTTTTGAATTTACAGAAGCAATTTTGATATCTGATTTTGTAATGTAACCATTTTTAATTGTATTTGAATAACTTCCTAAAGGAGCATCACTTTTATCAACTTTGTTTGTAAATGTGACAGTAATATTTGCTGGCATTTTTTCTGCAAATATAAACTTTACTTTTCCAGAACTTTCATTTTGCCATTTTAAAAAAGCTCTTTTCATCATCGCAGAATTTGTATCCTGTGGAATGAAAACAGTTAATTTAGATGGATTTTGCCAGTGTGGAAAATTTTCAGTTACCGTATTAACTTGTCCAAAGCATGCAATTGCAAATCCAAATATTAAAAATATTGCTGATAAAACTTTCTTTAGCATAATAGCTCCTTTTTGCTAGATTATAAGTTATTTTTCGCTAAAAATCAAATACTTTATGCTAAGATTATTTCCAAATAGGAGAATAATTATGAGTGAAAGAGATAAAATGATTAATGGTGAAATTTATGAGCCATTTTGTCAAGAACTGGAACAAGATAGATTTAGAGCCAAAGAACTTTGTCGAGAATATAATTTACTTCATTCAGATGAAAAAGATAAGAAACAAGAAATTCTTAAAAAATTACTTGGAAATGCCGGAGATAATAGCGTAATTGAACCGAATTTTTTCTGTGATTATGGTTATAATATTGAATTTGACGGTTTTGTTTATGTAAATCATAATAGTGTATTTTTAGATTGTGCGAAGATTAAAATTGGTGCAGATACATTTATCGGTCCGAATTGTGGGTTATATACAGCTGTTCACCCAACGAATGCAAAAGATAGAGTTGCTGTGAAAGAGTGGGCAAAACCAATTACTATTGGTAAAGCGGTTTGGCTTGGCGGAAATGTTGTCGTTCTCCCAGGGGTGACAATTGGAGATAGAGCTGTTATTGGTGCGGGTTCTGTTGTAACTAAAGATATTCCGGCTGATACGGTTGCAGTCGGAAATCCTTGTAGAGTTATTAAAACAAATATAAATTAGTTTAAAATCAAATATCCAAAGTTTAAATAAGTTGCAAAAATTATCCATATAAAATATGGAACAAGAAGAATTGCAGCTATTTTTGACACTCTGTAAAATCTGCTAATAGTAAGAGCGACAAGAATAGCTAAAAGTATAATTATGAAAAATGCGAGTGTGATATTTTTAAGATAAAAGAACGCAAAAGGCCAAATTAAGTTCAATGAAGTTTGCGCTATAAAATACAAATATCCAAAAAATTTATTTTTGCCAAACGAAATGGTGTAAATAATTATAGATAACACCATTGTTACATATAGAATACTCCAAACAGGTGTAAAAATTCCGTCAGGTGGGCATAATTCAGGTTTTGTAAGGCTGTAATACCATGAAGAATTGTACATATTTTATTTTTTATAGGATTAAAAAATAAATAAATTCTCCGTTTGTGTAATTTTAAAATTTTATTTAAATTCTTTAACGATATTTTTAAAATATTCAGAATCAGAGAGTGCTTTTTGAGTACAAGCAATTCCATTAAAATCGTCTTGCGAGTTAACGTTGCAATACGTATTTAAGTCGGTATAAGTTGTTCCTTTATCTCCCATTGCTTTTAGTTGTCCATCTATCAGTTGAAAAGTAAATAAATCATATCCCCAACGGTTAGGTTTGTTGTTATATCCGTTCAAATCTACAGATACAAAAACTCTCATTCTTGGTGCATAATTTTCAAATAACAATAACGTTCCATCTTGTAGAGCTATTTGTCCATCGTCAAATAGTATCATACTGGCATTGGTCTTGCCGTTATAAGTTTTATAAGGTTTGTAATCTTTAGAAGCTGCATCTCTCATGTAAACGCAAGGTAGGGATTTATTATCTCCTATTCCACAATCCATTGGGGCTTGTAAATAGTTCATAAAAATTTTGTAATATTCAAGAGTATCGTATGTTGTTGGGTCGGTCGAAACATCATCTGTTTCCATTTGTTTAAATGCTTGTTGTATTGTTGAATAAGATTTTAAGAATTGAGTATGCAATCTTTTTGCTTTGTAATTATTTATCAATTGTGGAATAGTTATTGCTGCGACTATGCCGATTATTCCGAGTGTGATTAGTACTTCTGCCAATGTAAAAGCGAATTCTTTTGTTGGTTTGGTGCTTGTGAGTATAGTACTTTTAGCAATAGTGAAAACAGTCTTTATTTTTGAATTCGATTTTTTCATTTATGCTCCCATAATTATAATTAACAATACATAATTAAAATCTTATAT
>JBNMKP010000042.1:0-10294 GCA_050874405.1 bacterium | reverse complement strand
TTCCTGCATAGTCTGCATGTCCTGGGCGGAATGTTGAAAATGCTTTTTCATCAGTCCTATCATCAGGAGCGATACTCATTATTTTTTTCCAACTTTCAAAATCTCTATTTTTTACAACAAGAGTAATTGGAGAACCTATAGTTTTGCCAAACCTTACACCTGATGTGATTTCAACAGTATCGTGTTCGATTTTCATTCTCCCACCTCTGCCGTAACCTTGTTGGCGACGGTGAAGTTCTTCATTTATAAAATCTATATCAATATCCAAATCTGCAGGAACTCCCTCAATAATTGCACTTAGGCATTTGCCATGACTTTCTCCTGCTGTTAAGAATCTAAATTTTTCCATTTGTTATTTAACCTTTATTTTTATGTCTTAAAAATGATTGAACTTTTGTTTGCATCATTTCTTCTGTAATTTTTAATCCGGAATCTGTTGGTGTATAAATTTGATACATTTTTAACCAGTAAGATTCTTTGCTCGGTTGCCTTTCTGCAGTTACTTTTATTCCGTTTGGAACTTTTTGAGCAATTATGTTTTTGTAAGAATTTTTGTACTTTCTAAGTTTAGCAGTTTTTTGTCCGATTTTCAATTCTTTAAAATATCTTTCCGCAGGAACAACAACTTGTTCGGCTTCTCCGCTAGGTTTAATAACTTCTCGGATTATTTTTGCATTTGGGGAATACATATCTAATATTTTGTCGCTATAAGAATTTGCGAAGTTTTGGTATTGATTGAAAAATGCCATTCCCTCTTGCGGAGTTTGAGCGTAAACATCTGAAAATGTAAGAATTATCCCTATTATCGGAATTACAAATTTTAAATTTTTCATCTTTTATTTCCTTTTTTAATTAAGAGTAGGAAATTTTTTAGTTTTTTGCATTCCCTAACAAGCTAGAAAAATAAATCTATTTTGTGTAAAATAATTTTGAGGTTGTTATGAAAAGAATTTTAATTGTTGATGATGTTCCGGGGTGGGTTAGGTTTCATCAGAATAATATTGAATATTTGAATTTTTCAGATGTAGAAATTGATGTTGCATATTGCGCTAAAGAGGCACTTGTAAAGATTGAATCTTCAATTGATGCGCCTTATGATGTTATTTTTACTGACTTACAAATGGAGAGTGATTTTCTCCCTAAGATGGCAGGAGAATGGTTAATTGAACAAATAAAAATGTTCAAAGAATTTAGTAATTCAAAAATAGTAATCGTTTCAGCGTCTCCAATAACTAAAGAAATTGCTGAGCGACGTAAAGTTTTGTATTTGCCAAAAGTTTATGCTAAAAATTCTGATTCAGAAGTTTATAAACAATTTATTGTTTAAGCAAGATTATGCAATTGTTTATAAAAACCAGTCGGATAATCTTTAAGGTTGTCTAGTAGTTTAACTGCATCAAGATTTCCGTCGCGTCCAATTCCGTCTAAAGTTACATCTACACTGTATGCTCCAAGTTCAATTGCTTTAAAAGTATTTTTTAGAGCCAATTGAATTTTGTCATGTGCGTGGAAACTTATTTTTTCATAGCCTATCATTTTCATTTTGTTGAAATATTTTTCGATTTCATTTGGGTGCATAGTACTATAACTATCTGCAAGATAAACTGTTTCAAAAATATCTTTATTGTCAAATTCAAACAGGCTCAAATATCCTGCTTCATCAATATTTGGCGCTTCCATCAATTGTAAAAGGACTTTGTAGCCTTTATTATGCAAGTCTTTTGATATTTCTAGAGTTTCTCTAATTCTATCTGGGTGGCAGGCAATTCTTATAAAATCAATATTGTCTTTATCTTTTCCTTGAAAATCTTCTGCCAAATATCTTGAAGTATCTGTCATCACTCCAAGTTCAAGATTTCCTTTTGCGTTGTAGAATTTTTCCAAAAATTTTGGGCTGCAATTGTAGAAAATTCCTTTTCCCTCATTGTCATAGTGATTTCTATATCCTATTTCGTAGTAGGATACGTTAGAATTATTAAGGCATTCCATTAAACTGAAAATAAAATCTTCATT
Organism: bacterium; assembly: GCA_050874405.1. Lineage (GTDB taxonomy): Bacteria > Cyanobacteriota > Vampirovibrionia > Gastranaerophilales > Gastranaerophilaceae > Zag111. The sequence continues at coordinate 8,281 of JBNMKP010000042.1, read as the reverse complement.
AAAGATCCATTTTGTTTTATGTCCGCCATCTCTTGTTGTGCAATCTAAAATCTTTACCATAACATAATTTTAACACACTTTTTGTTAATTGATTACATTTTTATTGCCATGGTGGATAATTTATTTTAAATTTTCGGTGATTAACATGAAAAAAGTTAAAGAGGAGTTTATAAAATGAAGAGTAGTATTTATCAATCACAAGTTATTAATTTAAAAGCATTAAATAATTTATTTATTGAATTGACGGGAAAATATTGTAATTTGCACTGCAAACATTGTTATATTGATTTTCCTCAGTATAAGAAAGTTGACGATTTTATTTCTATAGATTTGATAAAACAGGCATTGAATGATTCTATGAGAGAAGATATTGAATGCATTTATTTGACAGGGGCTGAACCTATGACCCATTCCGATTTTAATGCTATTTTGAGATTGTGTTTAAAACGAGCAAATGTTTGTGTTTGTACAAATGGTTCTTATATTAATGAGAAAAAAGCAAGATTTTTGAAAAAAGTTGATGATGAAACAGATAATGAAATTATTTTTCAATTGAGTATTGACCATTATGATGAAGTTAAAAATGATGATATAAGGTATCGTGGTGCTTTTCGTCAAGCTGTTTTTGCGATAAAACACTTGGTCAAATATGGTTTTAATCCAATAATTACTGTTACAAATTATTATCAACTTTCAGATAAAGAACTTCTTGGCGGTTTTAGAAAAGTTTTTGCAGGAACAGATTTTGAACTTGATTATGCTAATTTGAATATTAACCCTTGGTATGATAAAAATGCAAAATTTGAGGGAGAAGTTAATGGTTCTTGGGATAGGCTTGATTGTGAATATGGACGAATTTTGACAGTTAATGGTGTTTATACTTGTCCATTTTTAGCAAATGATTATCGAGGTAGATGTGGTAGTTCTTTGCAGGATTATACAAAAAGAAGCTCATTAGAAACGAGCTTCTGTAATACTTGTATAAAATCTAAAAAACAATTATTCGGAATAGATTTTTCTAAATTTGAATAAACTATTTTTTAGCATATAATTTAACTTTGAAATTGATAAGAAGAACTTTTTTATTCTTTCTGTATGGAACAATTTCAACTGATTGAATATCTAAGAAATGTTTATGTTTATACATTTCTTTCAAGAAGTTGTCGTAACTTGCATAGTTACCAATCATTTCCATGTTCAAACGAGCAACATTGTATTTGTCACCTGCGCCCTGAACAAAGTTATCATCAGATGGGTCATAATCATATTTAATTGCTCTAACTTTGATTTGATTAGCTCTTACAAGTTGAAGAATTTCTGCAAATTCTCCTGCAATAACTGCTTCAGTGTCTAAACCTTCCATTACAGGTTTGTAGAAAGGTTTTCCACTTGCCGCACTTGCTTTTTCTTTAGCAGCTTCTTCTGCTTCTTTTTTTCTATATTCGTCAAGTTTTGCTTGCTTTTCTTTGATAGAGTCAGTTTTTGTTGCAATTTCTTGTTTAGCTGTTGTGTAACCTCTATAACTATCAATGGTTTTTGGAGCTAACATGATAACACCAACTATTGTTACTACTAACAATAGTATTGGAATTAAAAACTGTTTTAACTTTTCATTATCCATATATTTAATTTCCTTTTAAATTAAAATTCTCAATTATTCTGCTGCCGGAGCTTTGCTGTCTGTAGATTCAGCAGGTTTGCTGTTATTAGAATTGTCATTTGCCGGTGTTGATTGTTTATTTGCATCTGCATTATCATCTTTACCACCAACAAGTTTGCTCATAAATGATGACAATTGAGCTTCTGACATATTTGTAATTTCAAATACATAAGGAGCTGTATCAATTGTTGAAACATTGCTGTTTACAACAGAATCAAGTGAGCCGTTTTTCAAATCAAGTTTATTCAAGCGTAATTTTGATTCAACAAGAGAATCTTTCAAGTTTTTGAAGAATACATAAACATCTTCAACAGAATCTGCGCAACCTTTGATATCTATTACACCGTCATCTCCTGTCATAAAGTATGTTAAGTATAAATTCTTAGGAATAGATTCTCCTAATGCTGCATAAGCCATGATTTTTGTTCTGTTATTTTTTAGAACTCTTTCAATTTCAGCCATTGGGTCAAATTGTTGTTTGCCATCTTTAGCTTCATATTGTTTTAATTGTTCATCTAGTGCTGTAATTTGAGTATCTAATTCAGAACTTTTTTGTTGAGCTGATGAATACATGTTTGATGTAATCAAATACGCTCCACCTAAAGGTGCAAGTAATATTACCAATAACAATCCGGCAATGATAGTTGCTTTTACCGGAGTTAATTTGATAACCTTGCCATTCCCGATAGGAATTTCTATAACATCACTTTTGGTTGCTTTTTGTCCTGCTGCTTCTAAGAAGTTTACATCTTCTGCCAAAATTCCAGCTGGTGCAGTTGAACCAATTGCGTGAAGAGAAACTTTAATTTGGTCTTCTGGAATAATATTTAATCCCATATCCATTAAAGGTTCTTGTCTGAATTGGTTATCTTCTACAGGAATAATTGCTCCACCGAATTGTAAACGTTTTCCTAAAATTTCGGCAGAAACTAAATCTGTTTCAGAAATAATAACCAAAGAATTTGATGGAGAACTCATCAAAGCAATTTGTGCAGCATTTTCGATTGCGGCATAAATTTCTTCGCCCTCATAAGACTTAATTGGAAGTGGTTCTTCATAGTATTCAAGGATTTTCTTTCCTTGCAAACCTAACAATTGGAATCCACTGTTGTTAACAATCATTAAACTCCAAGAGTTTACTTCGTCGTTCATTTGTTCAGTTGCAATACCTGTTAGATATAAACCTTTAAGGTCTGCAAATAGTGAACAACCAACACCAATGAGGTTTGCTCCAATACCTGTTAAAATTTCTTTTATTTTTTCAACTACATCTGCTTGTACAGCAGTATAGAATACACTTCTTGAATCAGAGTTAGTTGAAGCTAACGCATCAAACCAATATGGAATTGGGTCTTTACGTTTGAAGATATATGTTAACTCTAATTCCCCTACAACAATATTGGTAATTGCATTGTCATCTAATAATAGTGGTAAGCCTTCTTTTAAACCAAACCAAACAGTTGGCAAGCTCACATATACATTAGATTTTTTAGGGTTAATATTACGCATTTGAAACAATGTTTCAATGCTTGTTTTTAATTCGTCATAATTTGAAACTTCTCTTTGAGCTTCATTATAATCAAGAGGCATTTGAGCGTAAGACTTCACGTTTCCGTGCGAATCAAGAGTCGTCATTTCAATTCCACATGCTGGTGAAATCGAAATATGGACGTCAATTCCTCCACCCATTCCCAAGCTTTCTAAAAAATTTGCCATATTTACCTTTTTACTCTTCTTACTATAATATTATTTTTATTATACAATATATTTTATGAATGGAAAAATCTTAACATAAATTTACACCATACGGAGGATTAATAATTCAGATGGAACACATAGTTGAAAAAATAAATGCGTTAAAGAAAGAGAAAAATGCTGTTATATTAGCTCACTGTTATCAACCCGTAGAAATTGACTTAGTTGCGGATTATGTGGGCGATTCTTTAAAATTGAGTCAAGTCGCTGCAGAAACAGATGCGGATATAATTGTTTTTGCTGGAGTATTTTTTATGGCTCAAACTGCGAAACTTTTATCCCCAAATAAAAAAGTTTTGTTACCTCAAATCCATGCCGGTTGTCGTATGGCTGATATGATTAGTTATAAACAATTAAAAGAATTTAAGGCAATGCACCCTGATATTCCGACTGTTTGTTATGTTAATTCAACAGCAGAAGTTAAATCAGAATGTGACATGTGTTGTACAAGTTCAAATGCTGTAAATATTGTTAAAAGCATGAATGAAGAAAAAATATTATTTGTTCCTGATACATATTTAGGTAAATGGGTTGAAAAACAACTTGGAAATGTTGAAGTGATTACATACCCAGGGTTCTGTCCTACTCATTTGCAAATTCGACCAAAAGATATTGAAGAAGCAAGAAAGGCTCACCCAAATGCTTTAGTTTTGGCTCACCCAGAATGTCATATGTCTGTTTCTGACATGGCAGATTATGTAGGTAGCACAACAGGAATTATGAAATTTGCTAAAGAAAGTGATAACAAATCTTTCATTATTGCAACAGAACAAGGTGTTGTTGACAGATTGAAGAGAGATTTGCCGGATAAAGAAATTATTCCGGTAAAAGATAATGTTGTTTGTCCAAACATGAAAATGACTTCTTTAGAAGATATTTTAGAAGTTCTTGAAACAGAAAAGGATGAAATAAATGTAGACGCTGATATCGCTGAAAAAGCAGTGAAGTGTATTGATAGAATGCTTGAGGTTTCAAAATAAATTATGGAAAATCTTGATGTAATATATGGTAAAAATTCTGTAATGGAAGCTCTTATTGCAGGTGAACGAGAAATAAATAAGATTTTAATATCCAAAAATATTCACTCAGATGTTAAAATTAATAAAATTAAAGAACTTGCAAAAGAGCGAGGGGTCGTTTTTCAATTTGTTGCAAGAGAAAAATTTCAACCTTATGAAGAATTTAACCATCAAGGTATTATTGCTCAAATTTCACCAATAAAATATTATGATCTAGATGAATTTATTGAAAAAAATAAAGGCAAATTATCTTCTGTCGTAATTCTTGATGGTGTTGAAGATTCTCACAATTTAGGTGCAATTATCAGAACTTGTGTTTGTGCAGGAGTTGATGGCATAATTATTCCATCACGTAGAAATGTTCAAGTGAATTCAATTGTTGAAAAAACAAGTGCAGGTGCTGTAAATCATATTCCAATTATAAAAGTAAACAGTTTGGTTAATGCTGTTCAACGACTAAAGGATAACGACTGGTGGGTAATTGCAACAGATGCATCAGCAAAAGATAATTATTATGATGTTAAATATAACGACATGAATTTTGCAATCATCATGGGCGCAGAGCATGCCGGAGTTTCAAAATCATTATTAAAAGCATCTGATTTTGTTGTAAAAATTCCTATGCAAAACAGTTTTAATTCATTAAACGTATCAAATGCTTTAAGTGCAATTATTTTTGAAACTCTACGTCAAAAGCTTACAAATAAATAATCCGGATAGATGAGCCTAAAATTTGTGGTTGGTTATATTATGAGTTTAGGATTGGAGAATTATTTTGGTTAAAGAATTTGAGCATTTAGGTATAATTTCAAACGATATATCAGATGAAGATGTAGATTTTAAAAAACTTCAAGAACTTGAGGGTGAAAATGAAGTCGAAGACGGCGAAGATGTTTTAAAGTCTGTTGAAGATCCAAAAGTTCAAGAGAGCTTGATGTCTGTAAATTCAGATGATAGTGTAAAAATTTATTTGCGCCAAATTGGTAAAATCCCTCTTTTGTCTTCAGAAGAAGAAGTGGAATTGGCTAAAAGAATTCAAGAAAATAAAGATGAATTTGCAAAAGATGTACTTGTTAATGCAAATTTACGTCTTGTTGTAAGTATTGCTAAAAAATATATTGGTAGAGGTTTGTCCTTTTTGGATTTAATCCAAGAGGGCAATGTAGGTTTGATTAAGGCTGCCGGTCGTTTTGATTATAAAAAGGGTTATAAATTTTCAACTTATGCGACTTGGTGGATTCAACAATCCATTACTAGAGCAATTGCTGATAAGGCAAGAATTATCCGTTTGCCTATTCACATGATTGATTCTATCGGTAAAATCAGACGTGCAACGATTGATTTGACAACAGAGCTTGGTCACCCACCAACGAAACAAGAAATCGCTTATCGTTTAGGATTGCCTGTTGCAAAATTAACATCTATTATTAAATCTGCTCAATCAACAGTGAGCATGGATACTCCTGCGACTTCAGATGATGATTCTTCAAAAATTGCAGATTTTATTGTCGATAATTCAACAATTACTCCAGATGGGAAAGTTTCGCACGACAATTTGTTAGAAGATATTAGAAAAATTTTAAATCAATTAAGCCAAAAAGAAAGAGATGTTTTGATTCTTCGTTACGGTTTAGATAATAACGGGGTTAAGAAAACTCTAGATGAAATTGGTTCTCAGTATGGGGTTTCTAGAGAAAGAATTCGCCAAATTGAAAATCGAGCTATTTCAAAATTGAAAAAACTTTGCAAAAATGAGAAATTGCATGATGGCTTGATTAATTATTTTGCTTCATAGAATTTTTTTAATAAACTAAATCATTAATTGTGACATCAAGTGAACTTGCTATTTTGTATAAAATATGAATGCTTGGGTTAACTTTTTCATTCTCGATTTTGCAGATATATTGTTGGCTAATGCCACTTTTTTCTGCCAGTTCGTCTTGCGAAATCCTATTTTTCGCTCGAATTTGTCTAATGTTATCTGCAATATTTTTATTTAATTCTGTTGCATTCATATGAGTATTTTATATGATTTGACAAATAATTTTTATATATGATACTATGTAATTTATCAACGATAGTATATAAAAGGTAAAGTATTGATGAGTTTTATAGGGAAGTATTTTTGTTGCGATAATAAGGGTTCAGTTTGTTTTAAAAATAATGTCATTACGAGGAAGAAACTTGCATTTACCTTTGCCGAAGGTGCTACGCACGTAGATATGCCACCAACAAAGGCGAAATTTGCATTTACCTTGGCAGAGGTTTTAATCACTCTCGGTATCATCGGAATCGTTGCCGCAATGACTATTCCAACTTTGATTACAAACTACCAGAAAAAAGTAACCGTAACCAGATTAAAAGGAGCATATTCCCAACTTTATGAAGCAATAAAAATGTCTGAGGCTGATAATGGCGAAGTTTCCGGTTGGGATTTTGCACAACCGAATTGGTTCGATAATTATATATCTCAGTATATTAAGTATCAAAAAGATACATTTAAAGATTTGTCAGATGAAAATGCTATTCCATATAAACAAGTATCAGGAAGTAGAGAAACCGGATTGGCTTTATTACGTCCAGGGTTTGGAGGTAGTCGAGTTTATACCCTTTTAAATGGTGTTGATATTATTGTTTTCGATAAGGCAAGAGCATTAACTGATGCTTATAAGGCTACTGGTATAATTATTGATATCAATGGTGTTAATTCTAAACCTAACCAATTTGGAAAAGATGCCTTTTATTTTGAACTAAATTATGAACATGGATTTATTCCAATGGGAAAATGGAAAACTCCAGAATGTACACCTCCAAATGACGGCAATCCTGATAGAAATTGGTATAAAACTGGTTGCATTGGTTATGGTTGTAATAAAAATGGTAGAGGAATGTATTGTGCGGGTTTGATTATGTCTGATAATTGGACAATTGCAAACGATTACCCTTGGTAATTTTCGTGGATAATTTCTATCATATCTCTCATCACTTGGTTATATGGAGTTGGAATATTATGTTTTTCTCCAAATTTAACCATTGTAGATCCAAACATTTCGACTTCTGTTTTTCTCTTTGCTTCAACATCTTGCAACATTGATGTTTTTCCGTTAGGTATCATTTTATTAAAAGAAACTAAGGCTTCATCTATCATTGTTTCAGTGTTTTTTACGCCTTCAGCTTTTGCAATCATTTGTACTTCTTTCATTACATTGATAAGAAATTCCATAAATTTTTTATTTGTTTGCATTTGCCCAAACGTCATTCCTAAAATTGCAGATGATTGGTTAGAACTAACATTTAACATATATTTTAGCCATAATGCTCTTTCCATATCATCTGGAACTTTATAACTCAGTCCAACATTATCAAAATAATTTTTTAATAGTTCAACATCATGTGTATCCGTTCCTACACCTTGTTTGATTCCAAAAACAACATCGCCAATTCCGTCGTGAGTAATTTTATTTCCATCTCTCATTGCGCTGTGTCCGATAAAATAAGAAAGCAAAATATGTTTCCAGCCGTACTTTTGGGCAAGCAAATCTTCACTTGTCACACCATTTAGTAATGACAAAATAATTGTGTCATCTTTTACAAAGTTTTCAATGTTTTTAATTGTATCTTTTAGTCCGTCAAATTTTGTTGCAATAATTATTAAATCGGCTTTGAATGTTTTATCGCTTGGCAAAATATAATTGAAAATCAATGGTTTGCCATTAAAAATTTTAGGATTTTTTTTGTATTTTTCTAGTCTTGCTTCATCAACAAGAACTCTCAAACATTCACTATTATATTCATTTATTTTATTTGCGTAGATTGAACCGACTGCTCCAATTCCGCACACTAATAC
>JBNMKP010000041.1:0-10305 GCA_050874405.1 bacterium | reverse complement strand
TTTTTAATCATTACTCTATTCATGTCATTACGAGGAGAATTATTGTTCACTGGGTGTAATTTACTATACGAAGCGACGTCGTAATCCTGTGCACTTGGGCATTCTAAGTTATGAGTAGGGCGTTACCACGCCGACACGTAATATTAATCCTTAACGCATTCGATTACACCACCACCAAGAACAGTGTCTTCATCATAGAATACTGCAGACTGTCCTATCGCAATTGATTTTTGGAATTCGTCAAAATCAACTTGCACCTTACCGTCTTCAATCGGAGTTAATGTTACCGGAGTTGGTTGTTGTGTTGAACGAATTTTTGCAGTTGCTTTACGTGGCTCTGTCAAATTTTCTATCGCAATCCAGTTGATATTATCCGCAATTAGTGTCTTTTTGAAAGTCTTATCCTTTGGTCCGATTACAACTTCATTTGTATCCTTTTTAAGTTCAAGTACATATAACGGTTCAGTTGAAGAAATTCCGATACCTTTTCTTTGTCCGATTGTGTAATTCCAAATACCTTTATGAGTTCCTAAAACTTTTCCGTTTAAATCAACAATATTGCCCTCTTTTTCTTTAACTCCAAGAAGTTCATTATAATCACCATCATAAAAATCTTGACTATCCGGTTTTTCTGCAACTTCAAGTCCATTTTCTTTCGCAATTTCACGGATTTGGTCTTTTGTGTAATTGCCAAGCGGAAGAATAATATTTTTTAACTGTTCTTGCTTTAATCTGTACAAAAAGTAAGATTGGTCTTTGTGAGGAGCAATCCCTCTTTTTAATAAAAATCTGCCGTTTTCCTCAACAACTCTTGCATAGTGACCGGTTGCAAATTTGTCAAAATCAATGCCGTTTTCCTTTGCAATTTGTGGCAAAACGCCGAATTTTACTCGTGCATTACACCATACACAAGGATTTGGGGTACGTCCTTGAATATATTCAGATTTGAAGTTTTCAAGAACGATTCTCTCATACTGTTCAACACAATCAAACACATAGTACGGAATACCAATTTGTTTTGCAATTTCTCTTGCTGCTTCAATGTCTTCTTTTTCGTCCGGTCCATAACATGCATTTTTGTGACTTGATTTTGCAGCCATTCCGTTTTTGCCCCAAATAGACATTGTTGCACCAATAACCTCATGACCTTCTTTTTTTAGAAGTAAAGCTGCAACAGAAGAATCAACTCCACCTGATAATCCGACTAATATTTTCATTATAATCCTTTCAAATTTATCTATGTTAAAAATTGTTCGTTATACCTAAAGATATATCAATAATTAAATTATAAGAATATAAATAAATCAAGTGTAATGGTAAATTTTAGCTAAATACATGTAACATATTGTGTAATTACTAGATAGAAATTATTACGCAAGCCGAGTCGTATCCCGAGAAGAGAAATAATAAAGTTGGCGGGTGTCAGATTGACACCCGCCAACTAAAAAAAACTATAATTTTAACAAACTAGTTAAAATATCTTTTCAACAAGCCATCAAATCCTTTGCCGTGTCTTGCTTCATCTTTTGCCATTTCGTGAACTGTGTCATGAATTGCATCGTAACCCAATTCTTTTGCTCTTTTTGCAATTGCAAGTTTGCCTTCGCAAGCTCCTTGTTCAGCTTCTGCTCTCATTTCAAGGTTTTTCTTTGTTGAATCTGTAATTACTTCACCCAACAATTCTGCAAATTTTGATGCGTGTTCTGCTTCTTCATAAGCATATCTTTTGAATGCTTCAGAAACTTCAGGATAGCCTTCTCTTTCAGCAACTCTTGCCATTGCAAGATACATACCAACTTCTGTACATTCGCCTGTGAAGTGTGCTCTTAAGCCGTCCATTACTTCTTTATCTTCAACTTTGCCGTCGCCAACTTTGTGTTCTGTTGCGTAAACTTTTTCACCGTCGCCTACTGCTTTAAATGTTGTAGCGCCACACAAAGGACATTTTTCCGGAGCTTTATCTGATTCTGTTGACCAGCCACATACTGTACATACGTATTTCACAATTTAACCACCTTTCCTATTGTTAGTTATTTTTTCTTGTCTTATTTTTTACATGACAATTATAACAGATAACATTTATTTTGTAAAGTGGTAATTATTTCCATTTTTGTTAAAATCGTTACATTCTGCAATACTCTTGATTTATATTTCTGCTCCGCCATCGTTTTTAATTTTGTTTATCACGTTCTTGCTACCCTCTTTTTCCTTAGTATAATTCAGTACAAATTGGGTTGCTTCCTGATCTCGAGCAATTGCTTCTTGCAATGACAAAATATCTTCCATTGTGAATTTTTTAACTGCTTCATCAGAATTATCAATTAAAAATTGTTTAAATTTTTGTTGAGTTTTGAAATCAAACCCGGGAAGATTAGATTTTTGTGCATACCAACGGTAAAAGTGGTGAAGCATGTAATAAGGTTCAATATTACCGTTGCGCAAGACAAACATTGGTTTTGTTTTAAATTTTATCCCTTGTCCCGTGATAAGTGACAAAAACAAAGCCGTCAATCCTTCTTGCTCAAAGATAATTCCCTCTTCCTCTTGGATTAAGTTCAAGAGTTTATCTGCATTTTTGATTTTATAAACCGGCGTATTTGCAGCCTTGACATAAGCCAGTAGTTCATCAGGATTGCAATTCGTTTTTTTTACAATTGCGGAAACATTTGAATTTACGAGTTCAATTAGTCTTTTGGTTTCGGTGTTCAAAGTGACATTAGCAGCAGTGCCAAAGATGGTCTTTGTAGTTTTATTCGTAAAACTTCTTTTAGTTGTATTTTTTAGTTTTTGTTGTAAATTTTTTTCCTGTAAGCTTAGAAAAAAATATTTGATTTGTTTAAAAATATTTGTCATAAGTGATATTATAAATTGAATTTCTATTCTTTTGTACATCTAAATATAGGATTGTACATTTTATGATATAATTTTAATTGGTATGAAAAAAATTGTTGCAGCACTAATACTGGGTATATTTATTCAAACTTCAGCATTCGGAATTGAAGATGTGAAAAAGGTTTATCTTCAAGGTGCGATTAATGCTGCAATAGAGAATAATCTTGACTTGCAGGCAGCAGAATTAAATGTAAATATCGCAAAAAATGATATTAAATCTGCAAACAGGCTTCAAAATCCATCGTTTGATGTTTTTTACAATTATGGGGCTTCCGGCTGGACAGAACCAAGGCAGTTAGGATTGAGTCAGACTGTCGAAGTTGCAAAACGAAGAGCAAGAAAAAAACTTGCGCAATCAAATTTAAAACTTGTTGAAACAAATGTTGACTACACGCGTTTTGACCTGAAAATGGACGTACGAGAAGCATATATTAACTTAGTTGCGGCAAAATCTATTCTGGAAACGTTAAAGCAACAACAACATTTGCAAGAAGATTTACTTGCAATTGCACAAAAACGAGTTGAAGAAGGCAAAGTTCCCGATATTGATGTAATTCAAGCTGAAATTGCCCTAAATCAAATGATTACACAAGTAAATACTGCAAAAGTTAATGTAAAAAACGCATTATTTGCATTCAACAAAATAATCAATAACCCAAAAGATATTACATACGATAGTATGGATAATATTTTTTCAGAAGAAAACAATTTTGATGAAATGTTAACCCCTTCACCTAATACAAAATTTCCACAACTCAATGAAATCATGCCAAAAGCTTTAAAAAACAGGTATGATATCCAAATCGCAAAACAAGAAATTGATGTTGCAGAAAAGAATTTGACAGTAATTGCAAGGCAAAGAATTCCTGATATTTCATTATCTGGCGGTTATGCATACCAAATGCCTATGCATACTGATGATGGAAGATTCAACAGTGGCGGATATATTGGAGCAAGTTTAGTTAATATTCCGCTCTTTTACAACTATTCACCGGAAATTCAAAATGCAACCTTAAAATTACAACAAGCAGAATTGAAATATCAATCCGCACAAAATAAAGCAGAAAAAGATATCGGAGCAGCTTATGATAAATTTTTAACCGCAGCAGAAAACCTAAATTACTACGAATCAAAAATCTTAATCAGTTCAGGACAATTGATTGATATTTCTAAAAAAGCCTATGAATCCGGAAAATCAGATATCACAGCATTGATTGTTATGAAGCAATCTTATAAGTCAATTATTGTGGGTTACACTTACGCACTTACAGATTATTACAACAGTTGGACAAATTTTTTGCGAGAAGTTAATGACGAATCTTTTGACTTGTAAACAATATTAATTTTAAAAAAGGGGCGATTGATTTTATAATCAATGGCCCCTTTAACTTATTCAAAAATCAAAACTATTTTGATTTTTTAGCTGCAGGATAGTAATCTCTTACAACACCTTCAAATGCATCGATATAGATTTGTTTAATATCTGACATTAGAGGGTATGCAGGGTTAGCACCTGTACATTGATCGTCGAATGCCAATTCAACCATTTCATCAAGTTTAGCATAGAATTCTTTTTCATCGATACCAAATTCTTTGATTGAGAATGGTAAGTTGATTCTCTTCATCAAGTCTTCAATAGCTTTGATGTATAATTCAACTTTTTCATCGTCATTCTTTCCGCCCAATCCTAATTCATCAGCGATTTGACCATATTTAGCTTTTGCATTAGGGAATTTGTATTGAGGGAAGATTGCTTGTTTTTTCGGACAATCAACAGCGTTGTATTTGATGATTTGTCTGAATAACAATGCGTTAGCTACACCGTGAGGTACGTGGAACATAGCACCTAATTTGTGAGCCATAGAGTGACATAATCCTAAGAATGAGTTAGCGAATGCCATACCAGCGATTGTAGCTGCATAGTGCATTTTTTCTCTTGCGATAGGATCGTTAGCACCTTCATTGTATGATCTTTCCAAGTATCTGAAGATTAACTTAGCTGCTTCTAAAGCATTTGAATTTGTGAAGTTAGTAGCCATGCAAGATACATAAGCTTCTGTTGCGTGAACTAAAGCATCAATACCTGAAGCTGCTGTCAAGCCTTTTGGCATACCATCAACAAAGTTAGGGTCGATAATTGACATATTTGGAGTCAATGCGTAATCAGCGATAGCATATTTTACGTGAGTTTCATCGTCAGTAATAATTGCAAATGGTGTAACTTCTGAACCGGTACCTGAAGTTGTTGGGATAGCAACCATAGTAGCTTTTTTACCCAATTCAGGGATTTTACAAATTCTTTTTCTGATATCTAAGAATCTCATTGCGATATCTTCAAAGTTTGTATCTGGTTGTTCATATAATAACCACATGATTTTTGCAGCGTCCATTGGAGAACCACCACCTAATGAAATGAATACATCAGGTTCATAAGGTTTAATCATTTCCATTGCTTGGTTAATAGTAGATAATGTTGGATCCGGTTTAACATCAAAGAAGATTTGGTGGTCAATACCGATTTCGTCTAACACTTTAACGATACTATCAACAGCACCTGAATTGAATAAGAATCTATCAGTTACGATGAATGCACGTTTTTTACCTTCAAGTTCACGAAGAGCTAAATCAACAGCACCTCTCTTGAAGTAAACTTTAGGTGGAACTTTGAACCAAAGCATGTTTTCTCTCCTTTCTGCTACAGTTTTGTAGTTTAACAAGTTTTCAACACCGATGTTACCAGAAACTGCGTTTTTACCCCAAGTACCACAACCTAAAGAAAGAGATGGTTCAAGTTTGAAGTTGAACAAGTCACCGATACCACCAAGAGCTGATGGAGAGTTAATCAATACACGGCAAGCAGGCATCATTTCAGCATACTTATCAATTCTTTCTTGATGACGAGCATCTGTATATAAGTCTGCTGTGTGACCTGCACCACCTTTAGATACTAATGTATAAGCAACATTAGCAGCATCTTCGAAATCTTTAGCTCTGTACATAGTCAAGATTGGAGATAATTTTTCTCTTGAGAATGGATCTTCCCAATCTACTTCCGGTCTTTCAGCTAATAAGATTTTTGAAGTTTCAGGAATATCAAAACCAGAAAGTTTTGCAATGTTATAAGCACTTTGACCAACGATTTGAGGGTGTGCTGTACCACGTTTTGGATCGATGAATGGAAGAGCAATCATTTTCTTTTCATCTTCAGCACTTAACAAGTATGCACCTCTATAGATGAATTCTTTTTTAACTTGTTCGTAAATTTCATCAACAACAACAACTGATTGTTCAGAAGCACAAATCATACCGTTATCAAATGTTTTTGACATCAAGATTGAAGAAACAGCCATTTGAATATCAGCAGTTTCATCAATTAAAGCACAAGCATTACCAGGGCCTACACCTAAAGCTGGGTTACCTGATGAGTAAGCAGCTTTAACCATGCCAGGACCACCTGTAGCTAAGATACAAGAAATAGATGGGTGTTGCATCAATTGGCTAGACAATTCGATAGATGGAACATCAATCCAACCGATGATATCTTCTGGAGCACCAGCTTTAACTGCAGCTTCTAAAACAATTTTAGCAGCTTCGATTGTAGATTTAGCAGCTCTAGGGTGTGGTGAGAAGATGATTGCGTTTCTTGTTTTCAAAGCAATCAATGATTTGAAAATTACTGTTGAAGTTGGGTTAGTTGTAGGAACGATACCTGCAATAACTCCAAGAGGTTCAGCAACAATTTTAATACCGTCAGCTTTATTTTCTTTGATAATGCCACAAGTTTTAGCATTTTTGTGTTTGTTGTAAATGTATTCAGAAGCAAAGTGGTTTTTGATGATTTTATCTTCTAAAACACCCATGCCTGTTTCTTCGATAGCCATTCTAGCTAAAGGAATACGTGCTTTGTCTGCAGCTGTAGCAGCAGCTTTGAAAATTTTGTCAACTTGTTCTTGAGTGAACTTAGAGTAAATTTTTTGAGCTTTTTTTACTCTTTCAACAAGAAGTTCTAATTGTTCAGCAGAATCAACCAAGTTAGACTTTGTTAAAGTCTTTTCAAGGCTTTCAACAGCTTTTTTGTTTTTTGTTGTCATGTTTTTTCTCCTTTTTATAACACCAACATTAATTAATATAAGTACTTTCTTAATTTGTGAATTTTATCACAATTACATTTTACTGTAAATATATATTGAAATCAAGTGTATCATTTACAATCTTTATAATTTCTTTACAAGCATGGTTGAATTTGAGATAAAGTATTGATATTAAAGGCTTTGTACAGATTTTTCAACAAAATACTATTAATATAGCAATAATTTGCATGCTCTTTTGAAAAATAAACTACAAAAATAGTAAAAGTTATATTAAGAGAAAATTTGACATAAAATTATTAATTTTCAACTTCAAAATCGCCAAAACATAGGAATATGTGTACTTTTGACACTTTATCCTCAAATCCTTATTATTATTATATTTCAGACTTCTTAACAAAAGTTCACAAGAGGGGTTGACAAACAAAACTTTATAGTTTATAGTGAAAGTGTTAGATGAAGTGTTAAACGAACACTTAATAACAAAGGAGGTAACAAAATGATTACAGTAAATCCTATAAACGTAAATAAAGTAACAAGAAATATATCATTTGGTGAAAAATCAAATAACTCTAATAGAATTGGTTTAATGTCATTAGACAAAAATGCTAACAACAAAATCAATTTCGAAAAAGACCTATTCATTACAAAAAAAGCAGACCCAGTTCAATCTAACCCATTGAAAGCTATTGGGTACAACGTTGTAAAGGCTTATAATATACTATGCACTCCAAAAAGACGTGCAACCCAAACCGAATCAAATTATATTCACTTACCATATATGGCATAATGGTAAGCTAAGTAAGACTTAACTCTTTCATTTACCCCATTAAGACTGAAACAATTACCCCAATTGCGTAAGTCTTTTTTAGACTCTATGATTAAACATCTATTCCCCCGAATAGGTGTTTTTAATTGCGCAAAATCGGTACTATTCACTGATAGTTTGACATTTAGCCATTTTTGAGTTATCATTGTCCTAACTTGCAATATTTTTATTGCTCTTTAGGAATTAAATTATGAAAAAAAATATTCTAACAACTATCTTAATACTTGGCATTGCGGCAGGAGAATTCTCGTGCATTGCACAAGCAAAAATGACTAAATTACAAAAAAAAGAAAACTATTTAATCAATGTTGCAAATACCGGAATGGATTCTAAACAGTATGATATCGCCGTAGAATATTACACTAAAGTTCTTGAAATCAATCCTCAAAATGCAGAAGCTTACGCAAAAAGAGGAAATGCTAAATATCTTCTTGGCAAATACAAAGATGCCGTAAAAGATTACACAAAAGCACTTGAAATTGACCCTAATAGAGAAAATGCTTATTATAACAGAGGTCTAGCAAAAGCGAACTTAAAAGCTTACGATGATGTAATTGAAGATTACACCAAAGAACTTGAACTTAATCCTAAGAATATGAATGCATACTTAAACAGAGGAACAACAGAAGTCCTCTTAGGAAAGTATGACGAAGCAATAAACGATTTTACTTCCGCAATTAAGCTTGATGAAAATAACATTGATGCTTATTACAACCGAGGAATTGTAAAACGAAACAAAAAAGATTACAAAGGTGCAATTGAAGATTATACCAAAGTTATTCAACTTGATAACAACAACGTTGATGCATACAACAACAGGGGAGTTGTTAAGTACTATTCAAAAGACTACAACGGTGCAATTGCGGATTATACCAAAGTTATTTACTTAAATAAAAACTTCAATAGAGCATTCTACAATCGAGGAATTGCAAAACTTGGCTTAAAAAAATACGAAGATGCAATTCTTGATTTCACAAAGGAATTAGAAATTAACCAAAACAACGATGCGGCTTATTACAATAGAGGACTTGCAGAACAAAATTTAGACCACTATGTATCTGCAATTGATGATTTTACAAAAGCTATTGAAATTAATCCGAACGATTCAGACTATTATGCTGATAGAGGGGCATTGATTAGCAAAACTAACGGTGACCTTAAAAAAGCAGAACAGGATTTGTCTAAAGCTATTGAACTTGATAACACGGATAAAGACAAATTCATGACAAGAGCCGTTATTTTTTGCAAGTTGAAATTATATCTAGCTGCAATTGATGATTTGAATATTGTTATCAAAATGGATCCAAATAATACTCAAGCTTATGACTTACGCTCATTTGCAATAAATTCTTTAAACAACAGTATTCCCAAGAAATAACCCGCACTCTCATTCATTTGTACCTATTCAATAAATGCCGATTAGTGCTATAATCTACCTTGAAAAAGGAGAGATTATATGGACATTAAAATTGTAGACAAGACAAAAGATGTTGCATGCGATGTATTAATCATTAATAAATTTGAGGGAAAAGAAACATCAAATGCTTTAGTAAACAGATTTGCGCCAAAATCATTTGAGGGTAAAGCTGGACAAATCTTTGTTATTCACACACAAAAAGAGTATCCGGCAGAACAAATTCTTGCTATCGGTTTAGGACAAGAAAACCAAATGGATAACAACGTAATTAGAACAAATGTTGCTAAAGCAGTAAAAAAATGTATTGAATTAAAAGCAAAATCAATTGCGTTTGATTTTACAACAGATTATAGCTTCGGAGTTCCTGCAGTAATCGGAACTTCACTTGCAAACTACCATTTTGACAAATACAAAACTAAAAAAGAACACAGAATTTCAGAAGTTTACTTGTCAAACGTATCAAACGACATTGAGAGTGCAAAAATTGTCGCAGAAGCAATTAAATTCACAAGAAACCTTGCAAATGAACCTGCAGCTTTCGCAACTCCAACAAAACTTGCAGAAATTGCACAAGGAATTGACGGAATTAAAACCGTAATTTATGACGAACCAAAAATTCGTGAAATGGGAATGGGCGCATTTGCAGCAGTTGCACAAGGAAGTGTTCAACCTCCAAAATTCATTCACATGAAATATTCCCCAGCAAATCCGAAGAAAAAGATTGCAATCATCGGAAAAGGATTATGCTTTGATAGTGGCGGATTGGATATCAAACCTGCATCTTCAATGCTAACAATGAGAGATGATATGTCAGGTGCTGCTTGTATTTTAGGTGTAATGAGAGCAATTTCAAAAATCAAACCAGATGTTGAAGTTCACGGTATCATTGCAGCATGCGAAAATATGCCATCAGGAAGTTCATATAAACCTGGCGATATCCTAACAGCTAAAAACGGTAAAACAATTGAAGTTGATAATACAGATGCAGAAGGTCGTTTGACTTTAGCAGACGCTCTTTGTTATGCTTGCGAACTTGAAGTTGACGAAGTTATTGACCTTGCAACCTTAACAGGTGCTTG
>JBNMKP010000040.1:0-10353 GCA_050874405.1 bacterium | reverse complement strand
TTCTAAGGCTGAGTATGACAGCCTTAGAAGCTCCGCACATCATACATTTATCTTTTAACCACAAGTGATAAGTTCTTTTATACTCAATATTTCCTTCAGGATTATCAAAATGAGCAACTGAAAACTCACAACTTGCATCTTTTGAACAATAAACAGAACGTCTTGAAAGTAACGCTGTAAGTTCTGTTATTGCAAGTCCGAATAACTGATTTTTGAAAATATGGTCTATTCTTTCATCTAAATTCGGAATTTTATCAGCCAAACCATCAATCAATCTTTTAGCAATTTCACGCAAAAACACCCCACTTTTACAACAAGGGTCTAAAAATTTTGTGTTAGGGCTTGTAAATAATTCCTGTGGTAAAGTATCCAAAATCTCATTAACAAGTTTTGGAGGAGTAAAAACTTCATCAGAACTCAAATGAGAAATACAGTCTAAAATATCTGGTTTATGTAATTCCTCTAAAAAACTCATGCCAGCCCTCCTAAATTTTTATAAAAAGTTAATGGATACTCGTTAATCGGCTGAGGGATAAACACATCTTCACCCTTGTCATTTGTGAGTGAAGCAAATAATGGAGTATTCAAAATTTCAGCCTGCTGATTAAGTTGAGAGAACGAAAATTCTTCTCTTTTGAACTGATAACCCACAAGAGTCCATTGAGTAAAAACAATCTTGTCTATGCCGTTCAAGGAATCACCCTGCAAAATATTCTTTGAAAGAATAAACTTCATAATATTTTGAAATTGTTCATCTGGTTTAGTCTTAAGACTGTTTTTATAACAATCGCAAGCTATTTCAAACATCCTATTTCTTGCAATTTGAACATTATCTTCCAGCAAATCAATCCCATAAATGCTTGCAAGAGCAGACAACATTTGTACTTCAAAATCAGCTTTTTTAGTTCTGTATCTTGAAGCAACTGTTTTCAATTTTCTTTCAAGAATCGCAACAAGGAAATTTCCGTCACCACACGCTGGCTCCAAAAACCTGCTATCAATTCTCTCAGATTCATTCTTGACAAGGTCAAGCATAGCTTCAACTTCACGCCTAGCTGTCAAAACCTCACCATGGTTTCTAACCCTATCACTGCTCTTGACCTGAATTTCTTTTTCTATTACACCCTGAGCCAACTTTTTACTTTCTGGATTTGTCCCATTTTGTACCATTATGGGACACTTGCCAAAAGGCTCTATACAACAGAGTTTGTGTTATATTTATTGGGGTTTAATATGTAAAGTTTGTCCCTAATTGATGGTTATAGAAGTTGACACTTCAATATTTATTCAGTTATTATAGTAATGTGGTTAATTTGCCACATAATGGTACAAAGTTGGACAATTTATTTTGGGACAAATGTCTTATTATAATTCAAAATTTTTATAACTCCAATCTATTTCATCTTGTGTAATTCCAATGTAAATAAGTGTGATTCTTTGACTAGAATGATTGAATATTTTTTGCAAAATTATTGCATCCTTGAATCGCTGGTAGTGATGGTAACCAAAAGATTTCCTCATTACATGTGTTGAGGCTTTTGATTTTATATTCAATATTTCACAAGTTTTTACAATAAACCTATAAACTTCTTTCCTATTCAGCCTTTTACCTTGTTTGCCAAGAAATAACGGTTCATCTAAATCTCTACCTTTTGTAAAATTTTCCAAAACTTGTTTCAATTTATTATTAATATAAAATGACTTTCTTTTCTGTGTTTTCTTTTCAATAATAGTAATATGTGTTTTATCTACAACATCTGAGACATTGAGTCCTACAATATCAGAAACTCGTAATCCAGAATTTAATCCTAAAACCCAAATTACATAATTTCTTTCGTTGTGTGTTCTAAGATAATTTTCTATTGCCTGTATATCTTTTTTATTTTTTATCGGTTCTGCTACATGTCTTCGCATAATTCCCACCTTCCTACACTCAGAGTGCATAAAAGAATGTAATAAGAAAAATCATCTCTTACAAACTGGTTGTTTAAGTGCAGAGATTCAGTTTGGTTGACAATTTCGGGAACAAGGAGTAATATAGAGCTATAACTAAATATTAAATACTCCATAAAGAGTTGTGCGAGGGACAAGCCCGATGACCACACAGCAACCTACAGAAATGCAAGGTGCTAATGCTTGAACGATGGGTGGAAGAAAATAAGTTTAATTAAAAAGTTTTTTATTTAAACCCATCGTTACGATGGGTTTTTCTAATGCCACTTTTTATGGACTCAAGAAGGAGCCAAAGTGGCACAAAAGTATGATAAGAAAAATAAATATCATATTAAAGTGGCTGGGTTTAGTGGTAACTCTAAGTCCGCCATGTGCTACTCTGTCAACAAAAAACTTAATAAACTTCTCGAAAAAGTCAACTTCCCTGCTAATGGAAGACTTTATATAAGTATAGATATGAGCATTGAAAAAATATTAACCGAAAATTTCAAAAGTCTTAGACAAATTCGAGAAACCTTCAAAACAGATGAAGATTGTAAAGCCTTTTTGGAAGAACTCATTTGGGAAGGTGAACCAGTGAGTCCATATGATAAATCTTCTCAAGTATATAAGTGCAAAGATGGTTGGTATAAATGCAAAAACACTGGTAAAGAATTCAACATACTGACGAAAACTTTATTTCAAAATACCAAAATAGATTTACCTATATGGTTTGAAGTAATTTTTCGAGAACACTCAGATAAAGGTGGTTTAGCAGCAACTACAATTATGAGAGATTATGGGCTTTCTTATACAACAGCTTGGCATATGTTGCATAAAATCCGAAATGCCATGGGATTTGAAAATCATAAAGAATTAAGTGGAACAGTTGAAGTAGATGAATATTATGCAGGTGGTTCATTAAAAAACATGCATTATGATAAGAAGTTGGAAGTTAAGGAAAAAACTTATCAAAATAAAAAACTATTACAAGGGTTTGTGGAACGAAATGGAGATTTAGTTATCAGAACGGTCTCTGATATGACCGAAAGCACTTTAAATGCTGGAGTTCTCAGATATGTAAAAACTGGTTCAACCTTATATAGTGACGATAATCAAAGTTATCAAAAATTACCTTCTTTGTACAATCGTGGCATTGTTGTTCATAGTAAAGGACGTTATGTTGATAAAGATAATAAAAGTCTTTATACGAATACAATAGAATGTTGTTGGTCGGGATTTGAAAGAATTGAATCTACACATATTAAGATTTCAAATAAACATTTACAAAATTATGCAAATGAACCAGTTTTTAGGTATAATACAAGAAAGATGAAATCAGCAGATGCCTGTATTTGGTTTTTGCAAAATATACCAGGCACCAATCTTACTTGGAAGGAAATCCAAAATGCAAAATATCGACAATATAATCGAAATCAAGCGAGGGTTGCATAAGGTATGTAGTCAAAGTATTGTGAACTTAATTGCCAATTCTGATTGGTGTGAAAAATTTTATAAAGATGTTTTCATTATTTATGGATTAACTTATAACACTGAAACTATAAGACAAAAGAGAGTTTTTATTGCGGCATCTGCTAAATATTTTATCTTTGACAGATTGTCAAAAGATGATTTATATCTTAAAGATGGAAAATACGAAACAAATAATAAAAAAGAATTAAAAAAACTTTTAGAAAACACACTTGAGGTATTTTTTAAATTGCATAACTCTTGTGAATCTAATGAAAATTTTAAGAAAGAATATGCTAAATATTTTGATGAAGAAGTAAAAGACTTTAGTAAAGAAATTTCAGAAAATAGAGATGACTCATTATCTGACTTTGCAAAAATAATTCAAAAAGTCTATTATTCTAAAGATAAAAATACCGATTGTTAACTATTATTAACGACTTTAGCCTATTTAGTGGAATTAACTATATAAGTCCCTGTATTTTTATTACAAAATAATAAATTCAATTAATAGATTGCTGAAAATGAAATTATAGTGTAAAATGTTCGTATGAAAAAGGTTAGTTTAATATTAATACTTTTCATAATGACAATATTACCCTGTGCTGCAAAAAATCAATCCGACAAGAATATAGAGAGCAAATCAAACAATTCAAAAGTTTTTGTATATCATATTCCTGACGATTCAAATTCTGAAAATGCACAGTCATCTTCTGCTGACGATAATCCTATGCAAGTCCAAGAACTTCCAGATGAAGGGGTTACAACAGACGATATTACTGTTGATACTTCTGAAGAAGCTCAAAATTTAGCTGACAATAGCGATGAAGAAGATGAGGAAGACAATGATTCTATCGGATTGTTAGAAAATTATCAAATTGACGATATGTATTCTGATGTATTGAAAGGTTATGCCGAATACAACGAAGAAGAAGAAAATACAATAACTTTAGATAATGCTGATGATAGCATTTCAACAATCAAAATTAAAAAACCGTCTAAAGTAGAAACTACTGATTTTAGCAATTTAAGTATTACACCACAAAAAGGTAATTATTTTAGCTACACAGCACCAGAATATAGTATTACACCAGTATCCAACAAAAAATATAAACAATTCGGCAAATTCAAAGCCGGTGCTGTTTATGGTCAAGAAATCTATTATGCAGAACTTGAACAATCATCTGGTGTATTTTCAAGTTATGACTTTAATAATAAATTTTCTGTAAGTACATCTTATTTAAAAACAATAAATTCAACAAACAACGATTACAATGACAATTTTTATTTTTCACCATCTTATAAAATCAATCAATATCTGACAATAAGCGAGTCTTTATCTGCGGATATTTCCAAAGAACGTCAAAAAGCAGATGTTTCATTATCAATTAATCCATTCGGAAACAAAGATAATGATAGATTACTATTCATTTTTGGAGCAAGTCAAACTCGCTACAATGATGGTCGAACCCCTAAAAATAAATTCAGTTTCACAACAAAAATTAAATTGTAAATTTATAAAAATATTTTGTACGGAAGAAAAATTTTGTTTATAATTGAGTTAAGAGGTTTTTAGTTGTGACAACGGAATCAGAAAACAAAGAACAACAACCAAAAAATAAATATAGGCATAGTAAAAAAACAGGTTTTTACTATTCTTTTTTAACGATAATTTTAATTCTTTGTTTGATTGAAATTGGTGCAGGAGCGGTAATTAATGTTTCAAAAATTATTTCTTACCAAGGGAAGAAAAATGTTTTGGAAAACCTTTTGAAAAAAGCTCAAATGAGAAATCAGGATTTGAAATCTGAAAAGAAAATGGTAACTTCTGATAACAGCCTTGAAGGAATTGCAAGAAATAATCTTAAAATGGCTGGCGAAGATGAAGTTTTGATTATCATAAATAAAAAAGTTGAAACACCTAAAAAGAAAAAACATTTTTGGAATTTAAAAGGGAAATTTTCTTTCACAAAAAAACAAGCAAAACCGGAAGAAACAAACCCGAATATCAATATTCCACAAACAATGGTTGATGAATAGAAACGGATAAGTTATGGAAAATACTCAAAGTTTACAATATATAAAACAAGCTTTTGAATTAAAAGAACAAAAGTATTACAAACCGGCAATTGAAATGCTTTACAAAGCACTAGAAATTGAAAATGATAATATTGAAATTCTTTATCAAATCGGAGAATTATACTTTTTAATAAATAATTACACCAGAGCTTTGCAATATTTAGAAAAAGTTTTGTCAATAAATCCAAAACATGTTGAGAGTTTGAAACTTACAAGAACAATCAAAGAACGTCAAAATGACCTAGATAGTGTTTTGCGAATTTCTCAACAATTGTTTGATGAAAACCAAAATTCCGACAATCTGAAATCTCTTATCAAAATTTTAATTAAACTCAAACTTATTGATGAAATTGATAAATACAAAAATTCTGAATTTTTCAATACAGATGTAAAAGTTGAGTGCGCAAATGCTTTTTACACAAATGGCGAAGTTGAAAAAGCTAAAGAATTACTTGCTCAATGTGATTCAAATGATGAAAATGCGTTGTTATTAAAAGGCAAAATAAAATTTGACGAAAAAGACTTAGATGGAGCTAAAGAAATATTTTCAGCTATCGGAAAGAATTCTCAAAATCCGGAAGTATTGAACTTTTTAGGACTATTTGATTTAGAAAATATGAACTTCATTGATGCAATTAAGAATTTTTCTAAAGCATCAAATCTGGATAAATCAAATTCTAAATATTTTTATAATTTAGCAAATGCTTATTTTTATAATGGTTGGATTGATGAAGCACAAAAAGCTTATTCTAAAGCATTATATTTAAACCCTGATAATCTTGATTATAGGTACTCATTAGCATATTTGTATTTTGACAAAGCTGATTTCGCAAAAGCAAAAAAAGAAATTGATGCAATTCTAGACATAAATCCTGATTACTCTCAAGCAAGAGTTTTGAGAGCTTTATTACTCTCAAAAAACAAAGATTTCTTAGGTGCTAAAAAAATATTAGAAGAAAACATCGAAAAAGGTTACGATGATGTTTTCACTAGAATGTCACTTGCTAAAATTTACACCGAATTAAATATTTTTGACAAAGCTAAAAATTTAGTATCAGATGTAATTTCAAAAAATCCGGAAAATTTATCATATTTAAGCGATTTAGCAGACATTTATATCAAAGAAAAAGATTATGATAAAGCTTTAGAAATTGCTCAAAAAATTTTAGAAATCAATCCTAATTATATTTTAGGAGATATTTTGGGTGCTAAAACAGCATTTTTACAAGGTGATTTAGAAACAGCAAAAGACTATGCCCAAGAAGCAATTTCACTTGATATGAATTCATCAGATGGCTATTATTATTTAGCTCTTGTCAGAGAAAAAATGAATGACCTTGATGAAGCAATTGAATGCATGAAACGTGCAATTCTATATGATTTGAACAATCCAAAATATTATGCAAAAATGAGTGAATTTTATAAAGAGAAAGAAGATTATAAAACCGCTCTTGAATATATTTCAGAAGCTGAAAGCCTTGATAATTCAAACGAATACAAATTTATGTATTCTGAATTGGTAAAATTAAACAGAAAAATAAAAAATTAATTTGATTTCTCAAAAAAGCTAATTATAATACAATATTATATTAGTTTTGATTGGGGAGAGTAGAAAGTATTATGGAAGAATTGAAAAAAATAACAACTAAATTTTTAACATTAGCCGCCACTATAGTAATCTCTGCGCAGATGACATTAGCAGCTACAGCACCACAAATTACAAATCAACAGCAATATCCTGCAAAATATACACCTGAATACATTCAGCAAATTCGCCCAGGATATAAAGCGGTAGGAAAAGATGAAGTTTTTTATGTTGCTTTAGATATGTTAAAAGATACGGACGGAATGTTTTCACGTAACGCAATTTTAGGGAATAATTTATCTCAAAAACCTGTGAAAATTGAATTCAAAGATTTAGGACAGTTTAGTGAAGATTACAAAAACTTTGATGCCTTAGGCTGGAAAAAAGGTAAAAACTTATACATCTATATCAACTTAAAACACCAAGATGCGCCAGCAGGAGCAATTGCAGCATTGTTATCTCACGAAGCACTTCACCAAGACGAATACAATTCTCTTGCAGAAGAAACTTACGCATGGTGGATGGAAGCTGTTGTGTGGAACGAAATTGTAAAAATGTATCCTGAAAGCAATCAAACATCTCACCCACTAGTTAAAAGAGAAAATGCATTAAAAAAATTGCTTGAAAAAGGAAATTACCAAAATACTTATATCAAAAAAGAAGTTATGAGTAACCCTGGATACAAAGGTTTGCCATCATATTCCCCAGGGTTTGATAAATTATAAACTTTTTTGAATAAATACCTGATTTAACTAAAAAGTATATTGATTATAAAAATTCGTTGATGTTAAATGTAGGTATGAGAAGAAGAGTCAAAGCATTAATATTTCTTGTCGGTGCCGCTGTTACGTTGTTTGCAATAAATTCATTTTATCTTGCAAACCATAATCCAATGCTTGAAGCAAACACAAAAAATATTGACACAACTCAAGTTTCTCCACAAAAATTATTCGACAAAAGTTGGCAAACAATTAAAAACGAATACTATGACCCCAATTTTAACCATCAACGATGGGGGCATTGGAAAAACAGATACCAAGGAAAAATCAAGACTAAAGAAGATGCAAAAGTTGCTATAGATACAATGTTAGCTAGTCTTGATGACCCTTATTCAATATTTTTGACAAAAGAAGATTTTGCAGAACAAAATACTTCCATTACTTCAAAAATTTCCGGTATTGGTGTAAATATCGTAAACGATGCCGGAAAAATTAGAATTATTAGTGTTATTGAAAATACTCCTGCTCAATTTGCAGACGTGAAACCGAACGATATAATTCTTGCAGTAAATGGTAAAAAAGTTAGCGGAATGTCACTTGCTGATGTTTCAAATCTCGTTAAAGGTCCTGTTAATACGTTTGTAAATATGGATATTTTACGAGGTAAGGAAAAATTAAACAAAAAAATTATCAGAAAAGAAATTAATATTAAAACCGTCAAAAGTTCAAATGATAAAAATATCGGTTATATACAAATTTCAAGTTTCATTAGTACTTCAACTCCAAACGAATTTCTTGAAGCATTGGAAAATACTCAAAACGCAAAAGGCTTGATTGTTGATTTACGAGGAAATACCGGTGGGCTTTTGACAAATGCAGTTTTCATAGCAAATATATTTATCGAAAAAGGTAAATTAGTAAGTATTGTAGGTCGTAACGGATATAGATATGATGTTATGGCGCAAGATACAAACCTTGATATAGAAAAACCTGTGATAATCCTTGTAAATGGAACAAGTGCAAGTGCAAGTGAAATTTTATCAGGAGCAATGAAAGACTACCATAGAGCAAAAATAATAGGAACAAAAACTTATGGGAAAGGTATGGTTCAAAAAATTATACGGATGCCAAATGAAACTGGTTTAAATTTAACAATTGCAAAATATTTAACCCCTAAAGGAAAAGACATCAATAAAAAAGGTATCTCTCCAGATGTTGAAGTTGAATTTACCAAAAACGATATTATTGAACATAAAGATGTTCAACTTGAAACAGCAAAACGTATCATGAATACAATGATTGCAAAAAAGAAATAGTTTTTTATTTATTCAAAATCAATTTTGTTGGAACAAAACTTGATGCAATTGGTCTATTGCAAACACAAGTTAGCATATAATTGTCCTCAAATGTCGTAGTGCAAATTGATTTAAAATCTTCACCAAGTTTGATTTTAGATTCTTCTTTTGTCCAAAATTTATAAAATTGTTCTTTTGTCGGATTTTCAATATTTTCATCATATCGAGCAAGCAGAGATTTATAATCTCGTTCTTTCATATACTCAATATCCACTCCAATATTAGATGTTTCAAATGCCGCAAGCACAATATCATTTGAATGAGTTATACTAAAAAATATTTTTCCTTTTGCAAAATAAGGTTTTCTATCTTTAACAATTATTGTTGTGTCTTCCATATTGAAGAAATTTTTCCCAATAAATTTAACCAAAAATAACCCCATAAGATGTTCATATTTTTTGTCGTCCATTAAAAATTTACGACCATCATCTAGTGAATCTAACTCTTTCAAATCAATTTTTTGCAGAAACTCACTTTTCTTTAAATAAAAAATTTCCATAAAAACCCCATTTTATAAAATTACAGAATCAATCAGTGGTTTTGCGATTTCTAATGCTGAATTTAAGACCGCAGAATTTGTCCAGAAATCAGGTCTTTCAACATATCTTCGAACAATTTTTCTTGCATAAGAACCAACCGCTACACCATGATAAGAAATATCACACATTTTTGCAAGTTCGGTTGTTTTAGCATTCGTACCACCAGACAAAATCAAATATACAGGTAATTTTGCATTTTGAACAATTTCACCCGTCGCAACCGCTTGGAGGGTAGATTTGTAATTGTCATCTCCTCCACTCATAGGGAATCCATCAGCCTGAACAATCGTTGAATATGGTTTTCTATCTTCAAGCATTTTCTCAATTCGCTTGACCATAGCTTCATCGCTCAATTGACCTCGGCTTGTGCAAATACTCAACAAACCCTCAAAGTTATCATTTATGTATTTCCATTTCGAGAAAACTTCTTCATCGTTCAAACCCATTGCATGTAGTTCAATACAGTCAATTCCGGTTTCAACAATTTTTGGTAAAACTTCATTTAAATCTTTTTCTTCTGAAATATATGATATTGCAGCTCTTGAACACACTCGCCAACATCTACCGCAGCCAATACATTTTTCTTTTTTTACTTTAGCATAATGAATTGCACCCTCTGGACAAATTTCTTCGCAAGCTCCACAATTAACACATCTGTCATAATCTATAACAGC
>JBNMKP010000039.1:0-10378 GCA_050874405.1 bacterium | reverse complement strand
TTTATTTTATCTTTTTTATCTAAAGACTCTAAAAGGTCGTTGTAGTCTGGAATTATACTTTCGATAATGTTATTTTCAACTCTAAAAATTGATTTTATCCATAACATTTGCTCTTCTTCAAGAATACTCATTTTTTTTCTTGTTGCATATTCGTTAAAAACGTCCACTGCATTTTCAGCAGTTGTTAATTTTCGCTCTAGTAATAAAAGATTTGCAAATCTTGTGAAATCTTTTTTAGTGAATTTCTTTCCAGACATTTTTAGTACGGTTTTGTAATCTTTTAACGCTCCTTCATAATCTCTTTTTTTGTATCTTGCAAAAGCTCGCATATCATATATAGATTCTGTTTTTGGGTATAAAGCAAGATATATTTTTGAAAGAGTTATTGCTGATTTGTAATGAGCTTTTTTAGAGTTTAAATTTAATTTCATTCCATATAAAAGTCCGAAAGCCGGTGCAAAAAATAATGCAATTAAAATTAAAATCAAAACTATTTTTGAGTAGAAATTTGCTCTATAGTCTAGAGTTTTTTCTCGTGGAATATGAGGTTTAAAATCTACAATTTCATATATCCCAAAGTTGTGAATAAGAAGTTTGCTATACATATATGCGCAAATACTTTTAATTCCGCAAATAATTGCTATCCACCAGAATTCGCAAATCAAAATATTTAGCAATGAAAAATTTAAATGAATGAAAATTAAATAAATAACAATAGGTACAATGAAATATGCAGCTTTTAAATATTTTTCAAGTTCAAATCTGTATTCCAAAATTTTACCAACTTCAGCTTTTGTCAAATTCATTTTATAAAGACAGCCAGTATCTTTAAACCAACAGAAATTTCTAAAAACAGCATTCCCTGATTTGTCGGCGTAAAATAATAATGGATTACTGATTGTATCAATTATCTTTTTTAACATTGCTCTCCCAAAAATCTGATTAATCTATGCAAGATTTTCCAATAAGTTTTCTTTCAAAGTCATAAACTTCGGTTGAAATATTTAAATTTTCTTTGATATCAATAACATTAAGTCCTCTGAAATTGTAAATGTTTCTAATTTCATCAGGATTTTGAACTTTTTCTTTTGCAAGCATTGCACCCAATATTGCCTCTAGATGTGACATTGGCATCATGTTCGCAGGTAGGTCTTCAAATCCCCATTCAAATTTCAAGGCTTGTTGCAAAAATTTGCAATCCGCAGGTGACCTGTCTTTGTAGCAAGAATTCAAATGCATACTCTGACGTGTCATATAAATATCAAATCTGTTGACTTCAATTCCACGTTCTGTCAATTCTCTAAAATATTCAGAACCTCTATTTGAATGTCTTTGTGTCCAATTATCACGATTTGGAATATTTTTGTTTGTTGCTACCGGTTGATAAGGTTTTGAAAGAATTCTCCATTTCCCTTCAAGCATTGTTCTGTCAAATGGAACAGAAACACAGATTTTAGAGTTTTTTAAAGATGAAAAATTTTCAAAAAAGAAAATTATATCATTCATTTTGTACAGTTTATCAAGCAGGATAATTTTGTTATCTTCATCAATTACAGCAACTCCAGAATCCATACTTGAACCGGAAGCAAGCGATACACCTATATAATAATTCATCTAAATCTCCTGATTTAAGGTGGTTGTGATGATTGGTCCATCATCAGTAGCAATTACTGTATGTTCAAAGTGTGCAGATGGTTTTCCATCTTTTGTGCTTACTGTCCAACCGTCAGTTTCAGAAACAACAACATCATCGCAACCCAAATTCAACATTGGTTCAATAGCAATAGCCATGTTAGATTTGATTGGAGTGTTATCTCCTACACTGTAATTGAATAAAAATGGATCTTCATGCATTTCGTGACCAACTCCGTGACCGCCATATTGACGAACAATTCCGTAACCCTCACGATTTGCAACAGCTTCAACTGCTTTAGAAATATCATCTAAAACATTTCCTGGGCGCATTTGTTCAATTCCTGCGTATAGAGATTCTTCAGTTGTTTTCATCAACTTGTCAACTTCCGGACTTACGTTTCCAACTCTGTATGACCAAGCACTATCACCTACCATACCACCATAAGTTGCACCTACATCAATTGCAATGATATCACCTTCTTTAAGGATAGCTTTTTCTGATGGAATACCGTGTACGACTTGTTCGTTGATTGAAGTACAAATACAAGCCGGAAAGCCTGAATAACCTAAAAATGTTGGAATTGCACGGTTTTCTTTAATTATTTTCATTGCAATTTCATCTAATTCTTTTGTAGAAATTCCAGGAACAACGACTTCTTTCATCTTTTGATGAACTAAAGCAACAATGTAACCTGCGTGTTTCATTCTTTTAATTTCATCTCTTGATTTTCTATTTATCATCTTTTTAATCCTACCTTTACCTGCATACTAGCACAAAATTGGAACTAAAATCAAATTGTTAATATATAGTGCAAAGGTATTAGTGCATAAAAGATTTCAGTAAATGCTTCATATAAATTTTTATTATGTAAAACTACTTTACTTTTCAGTTTGAATATATTAAAATAAAAGAGCAAGCAGTATTGCAAGATGAGAAAAGAACGGTTACCCCGTTCTTTTTTTCACTAATAAAACAACAAATGCAATACAACAACTGAAAGGTAGGAACGATGAAACAAGATGTAAATAGGTTGGAAGTTTTAGAGGCTATCACTCCATTAATTGAAAATACCGCAATGCGTTTCAATTTGATTCCTATTGAGATTGATTTTTCAAAGGAAAATCACCGTTGGTTTTTGAGAATTTTCTTATATTCAAAAGAACGCAATATCACATTAGACGATTGTGAAAATGTTACTCGAAGTTTAGAGGGCTTTTTAGACGATTTAATCCCAGTGAAATACTATTTAGAAGTTTCTTCTCCAGGGCTAGAACGTAAATTTAAGTCTGAAAAAGAGTTTATTATTTTCAAAGGCAAAAGAATTAGTTTAAAACTAAAAGAACCATTGATGGGCGAAACAGAAAAAATCTTCAAGGGTGAAATTGTTGACTATGATTACAACGAGGGATTAACATTCTTCCGCTTTGATGATGGTTGCGAACTTCAAATTCCTAAAGAAAATATCCAGTCCGCCAAGCTTTATATTGATTAAGGCCGTAAGGCCCTTTTAAAGGGTAATAAGGAATAAGGAACAAGGGAATAAGTTCATTAAGGTTAAATAAATCTCTTTTTAACTCAAAAAGGTTTAGAAATGTATCATAAAGAATTAGAAGTATATAAAAAATCAATTGAATTTGTAAAGGAAATTTACCAAGTAATGTTAAACTTTCCCAAAGAAGAGATGTTTGGATTAACTTCTCAAATAAAAAGAGCTGCAATCTCGATACCGTCAAATATAGCAGAGGGAAATGCTCGTTATTCGGATAAAGATACTTCTCATTTTATTGATATTTCACTTGGTTCATTGGCTGAAGTTGACACTCAATTGTTATTGGCTTTTGAACTAAATTTTATAAATGATGTTGAATATAATCAGCTATTATTAAAATTACAAAAAATTCAAGCCATGTTGGTTGGATTAAGAAAATTCTTTAAGAAGAAAGTCGAAAAGGAAAATATACGAACGGTAAAGAACTTATTTCCTTATTTCCCTATTCCCTTCTTCCTAAATTGATAAATTGTTCACAATAAAAACGAAAGGAAAATAAACAAATGATTAAAATCGGAGCAGGAAACTTGAATGAAGTTTTCGAAGAATTGGAAAAAGAAAAAGGTATTTCAAAAGATGTTGTAATCTCATCTTTGTGCGACGCAATGGTTGCAGCTTATAAAAAACACCTTAGATTGAAAGAAGTTCAAAATGTTGAAGCATTTTTGGACGAACAATCTGGTGAAATCGGTATCTTCAAAGGTAAAACAGTTGTTGAACATGTTGAAGATGAAGATAACGAAATTTCTCTAGCAGAAGCAAAAGAAATTGATGAAGACGTTGAATTGGGTGACGAAGTTAAATTAGAAGTTACTCCTGAACAATTCGGCAGAATTGCTGCCCAAGCTGCAAACCAAGTTTTGACTCAAAGAATTAGAGAAGCTGAAAGAAATCTTGTTCTTAACGAATTCTTGGAAAAGAAAGGTACTTTGATTACAGGTATTATCCAAAAAATCGATGATAGAAGAAATGTTATTGTTAATATTGGTAAAACTGATGCAATTATGCCAAGAAAAGAACAAATTCCTGGAGAATATTACAAACCAGGTAATAGAATTAGAGTTTTCGTTTTGAACGTAAAAGAAACAACAAGATTACCACAAGTTATTGTTTCTCACGCTCATCCAGAAATCGTTAGAGAATTGTTTGAACTTGAAGTTCCTGAAATCGAAGACGGTATTGTAGAAATTAAATCAATTTCTCGTGAAGCAGGTTATAGAACAAAAATCGCTGTTTGGTCAAATGATCCGGAAGTTGATTCAGTTGGTGCTTGTATCGGACCAAGAGGTAGCAGAATTCAAACTATCGTTGGTGAATTAAAAAACGAAAAAATCGATATTGTAAGATATTCAGAAGACCCTGTAGAATATATTGTTAATGCTTTATCACCTGCAAGAGTAGTATCTGTAGATATTATGGCAGATGATGAATTCGCTCACGAAGCATTGGTTGTTGTTCCTGATGACCAATTAAGTCTTGCTATTGGTAGAGAAGGACAAAACGTAAGACTTGCACATAAATTAACTAACTGGAAAATTGATATCAAATCAGTTTCCCAAATGGAACAAGCTGAAGCTCAAAACGTAAATAATTACGATTATGATGAAGAAGCTGCTCAAGAAGATGAAACAGTTGATACAGGAGTTGATTCAGAAGAATTGCAAGAAGAAATTGAAGCAGAAATGAATCAACACGAATTAGACGAAGAAGATATGCAAGATGGCGGAATGTCAGAAGAAGCTGAAGAAGAATAATTAAAAGTCTAATTTGTTAAATATAATCAAGCATTCGGGTAAAATATTTTGCTCGAATGCTTTTTTTAGTGTAAACAAATGTATTAATTCTAAAGAATTAGACTTTTAATTAATAATAGAACAGTTTATAATATATCTAGAGGATATATTGGAGGGATTAATGACGGTCGTTGTTCAAAAAAAGCGTTGGTATGAATTGTCACCAGATGTTTGCATTGTTATTAGTAAGATTGAAATAGCACAAGAATTTGACAAAATTCGGTATGCAAAGAAAATTTTGCAGGAATTGTATTATGCAGGTTATAAACCTAATGAAGATATTTATAGACAAAGACTTTCAAATTATGAAATGCGCAGATGGTATGACAATAACCGGACTTTGTTTATGGCATTTGAATATTTGAAAGATGCTGGTGACGATTTGCAGAAATCTGTTGCTAATAATGTTTTGCAGTTTATAAATTCGGATAATAGAGCTGCGTAGATTATACAAGTCCTTCTTTTAGTGCTTTGACGGCAGCTTGGGTTCGGTCATCAACTAACAATTTCTGGATAATATTGCAAACGTGAGCTTTTGCTGTGTGTGAAGAAATTGTTAGTTCTTCTGCGATTTCGTTGTTTGATTTCCCGTCAACAACGAGTTTCAAGACTTCGTACTCTCTTTGAGTAAGATTGGAATGTTGCTCTCTGAACATAGCACGTGACATTTGCCTTTGAGGAACGAGTCCTTTATTTTTATCTCGCAAAATAGGTACAGCTAACGGGTCAATCCACATTGCTCCTTCTTTTATTGTTTGAATAATCATTTTCAATATGTCTGTATTTATATCTTTCATTACATAAGCACATGTACCGGATTCAAGAGAGTCAATAATTTCTTTTTCACTCAGATGAGAAGTCAAAATTATCACTTTGGCGTTGGTGTTAAGTTCTAGTATTTTTTTTGTTGCTTCAATACCGGAAATATCAGGTAAGCCAATATCCATAAGGGTTACATCTGGGTGTGTTGTGCGGAATTTTTCTATTGCATCTTTGCCACTTTGAGCTTCTGAGGTGACTTCTAACCCATCTTGCTCCTCAAATAGCGATTTTAATCCGACTCTCAATAATTTATGATCTTCAACTAAAAGAAGTTTTATTGCTTGATTCATAATATTGCTCCTTGTATTTTTTATAATTATATTGCTATGTTTTGGCTTGTTGTAATCTGATTTTGGCTAAATTGAAGACTATTATTATTTATTTTCATTTTTGGATTGAAATTTATATCCAACCCGCAAAAAAAATTATGTTTCTAATTAATATCTTTAAAAGAAATTAAAAAAGGATTCAAATATGCAAGTTCAAAATAACTACTCTCCAAATTTTCAAGGTAAATATATTGTGAAAGGTGGCTTGAAAGCTGTTAATAAGTTCAGTGAGTTGATGTATGATAATCATTTTATTGATAATCATAATTATATTAACTTGAAAGCTCCAGATAAATTTTGGGGTTGGGAAGAAATTGTTTTAATTCCGAAATTTTCAACGAAACAAAATTATACAGAAAGTTTGCATGCGACAAATGATGATGCTGATGTCATTAGAAAATTTATTGCAAAAAAGATTGATGAAGATGAAAATAAACCACTAAGAAAAGCTCAGGATATTTTTCAATATGCGGCTGAACTTGAAAAACGCTTGAAAATTAGGCTTCAAGGTTATAAAGACGCTGCAGCTTGTGGTAAAGATTCATTATGTGATTTTATGATTGATAGATATCTTGATGGGCGTAAAAAAGTTGCAGAAATTTTGGGAGTTGAAGAGGCTAAAAAAATTAAATCTGTCAAAGCAGAAGAAGCTATTGAAGCGATTAAACAGGGTAAGTTTGATTTTGTTGAAGGGAATATTTTAGAATAAATTTTTTTGTGAATAAAAAAGGTGGCGGACTTTGAAAAAGTCCGCCACCTTTTAACTATATATTTCTCAATTACTTTTTAAGAACGTCTTTAATTTCAGGACTTTCTTTTACGTAATTTGTTAACTGTTTCAATGCAGGTTTGAAAGCATTGATTGTGCTAGAGCCACCTAAACAACCACCAGGGCAAGCCATGATTTCGATTAAGTTACCCAAATCACATTTACCGTTTTTGCCGTATTTTTTCAAATCTCTAACGGCAGCTTTATCTAAACCGTCAATGATAACAGCATTTGCTTTTTCTCCGTCGTCTAATAATGCATTAACCGCACCTGCAACACCACCGGTTACAGCGAAGTTTCTTGCTTCTGCAGAAGATTCAACCGCAAATTCAGAACCCTCACAAGCATCAACTTTAATATCTTTAGCGATTAACCAAGCACCAAGTTCTTCGTAGTTAAGAACGAAATCAATGTCTGGGTTTTGCAATGCTTCACGTTTTTTCGCAACACAAGGGCTAAAGAAAACAGTTACAGCATCTGGAGTTTCTTTTTTAACAAGTTCTGCTGTGTAATAAGCAGGAGTTTTTGTTTCAGAACGGAAAGGTTTCAAGCCTGGAATGTGTTTGTCAACAAGCTCATTGTAACCTGCACAGCAAGAAGTTGTCATAAACGCATCGCCTTTTTCCATTCTTTCTTTGAATTCAGCTGCTTCATTTTTAGTTGTAATATCTGCACCGATTGCAACTTCAACAACATCAGCAAATCCTAATTGTTGAATAGCATCTTTCAATTGAGCCGGTGTGCAAGGTAATTGACCCATAATTGATGGAGCTAACATTGCAACTAATTTTTTACCTTGTTTCATTTGTTTTAAGATGTCGATAATTTGACTTTTTTCGTGAACTGCACCGAATGGACAAGCTGCAACACATCTTCCGCAAGAAATACATTTATCAAAATCGATTCTGGCATGTCCATCTTCGCCTTTAGCGATTGCGCCAACAGGACAAGCGTTTTCACAAGGAACGATGATTCTTTGGATTGCTTGATATGGGCAAACTTGAGCACACATTCCGCAGTTTTTACATTTTTCTGTATCGATGTGAGATTTTCCGTCATGGACAGAGATTGCTCCGAATCTACAAGTGCTTTCGCAAGGTCTTGCGACACAGCCTTGGCAAAGGTCTGTTACGAAAATTCTTGATGGAACACAACCCTTGCAAGCAGTAGTAAGAACTGTAAGCGGGTGTTCTTCCGGTTGAACTCTATCTTCAGCTTTTTTAGCGATATCTGATAGTAGAACACTGTCATCAGTATCTTCAATAGAAGTTCCTAAACCTGCAATTGCACGATCTCTAAGGATTGCTCTTTCTTTGAAAATACAACAACGATAAGGAACATCGCTGCCTTTTGGACGCATATCATAAGGGATTTTTCTTGTTTCTTCTTCGAAATTATCACCTAAATATGCTTTGATAAGTCTAACCAAAATTTCACGTTTGATTTGTGAAGTTTGTCTTGGTGAATTCATTGCCATTATTTTTCATACCTCATAACTGTTACACGCAGTAAATATTATGACATAAAAATAAAATTTTTTAAAGTTTTTATTCTGTGATATTGAGGCGGGACTTTTATATCCTCTCCCACAAGGGGCGAGGGAACAAACCTCATTGTCATTACGAGGAGAACAAGCCGAGCAGAGTGCGGAGCAGCCTGCCGAAGTGATAGGCGGTCTGCAAGACCAATCGGCAGGCTCGGAGTTACATTTAATGCGAGGCGCAGTAAACAAATGAAACATAGATTTATACGAAGCGACGTCGTAATCCTTTGCACTTGAATAATTTAAGTTATGAGATTCTTCGGTCGCAGATGCTCCCTCAGAATGACATTGGTATTTAGTAGTGTTATGGGTTATAACATTATTTTGTATAAAAAACTTCCTCATATATATAATTCCTCTCTTTTTATAATTATATCGATTTACACTTTATTAATCAAGTGTAAAATGCACTAGCATAATAATTGCAATAAGTTATATAATGTACTTATCCTCCTCCTCAAAATCATAGATTTCGGTCTATACACAAGTGGAGGACATTTAAAACTCTAGCTAGAATTATTCCGAAATATTTTCTTTCAATATAAAATTTACCAGTCATTATATTTGCTATTTTAGTCATATTCTTTTCTTAAATTTTGCCTAACGGTCAATATTATATGATATTTAGTCTAATTAATCAACTATTTATATGACCATTAGTCTATTTTTAAAAGACGCAAAAATAGTTATTATATTCCTGAGGCAAATATGAATAACTTAAAAACAAAGTTAGGGCAAAAAATTAAATACCTAAGAAAGCAACAAAATATTACGCAAGAAAAACTTGCTGAACTTACAAACATGGACATTACCAGTTTGAGCAAAATCGAAACTGGGCGAAATTATCCACAACCGGAAACTATTGAGAAAATTTCTGCAGCCCTGAATGTTAATGTGGCACAGCTTTTCACATTTCAGAACCTCGAAACAAAAGAAGACTATCTAAATGCGCTAAGTAAAAATATCAAATTAATTGAAAACAACGAAGAAAAATTGAAATTTTTATACAACATTTCAGCTTCACTTATTTAATCCCAGAAAGAAAAGGTTAGATTTTATACTCTCTAACCCTTATAAATGTTTCATTAACCAAAACATATTCTCCTAAGATTTAATCATTTTTTCAAGCGTTGTTGCTGTTCCTTGGTTATTGATTGTAAAACTTGCACCTGTTTGAGGAAGACTCGGAATTGAAGTTGCCGGAGCATCAGTTTTTTGAGCAGAAGTTGATGCATTTCTTGGAGTTACTTCGTAAGATTTAATTGAACGTTTTCCTGTCAAACGTTGCATGAATTTATAATATTTTTTCTTAAATCCGGTTGAATTATTTTGTTTAGTTTCAATATCAACCAATTCATCTCTTGTATGCGCTTTGATTGGAGTTCCAACAGATGATCTTGTCAAAATTTCACCCAATGTTGTATCAGCTAATGTTACCCAACTCATTCCAAGTAATGATGAGTTGTATTGGTTTCTGAATGTAGAGTTAAACAAGTCAATCAATAGAGTTTGGTAGAACAATCTTGAACCCTCTTGTACAAATCTTTCTTTGAATTTTGTATCAGCACCTTGTTTATCATTACCGTTTGATTTCAACATAACCATGTTGTAGTTATCTGTCATCAAGAACCAAATTGTTGCAACTGACGCAGCTGTTTTGGCAAGGTTTGAAAGTTCTGCATTTGATACACTTGAAAGAGAATCAAGGTTGAATGCTTTCAAGAAATTAACTTGTAAGTAATCGTGGAATTTTTCTTTATCTAGGTTTTCTTTCAAAGCTTTTGTACAAATTCTATCAAAACTTTTAGCCAAAGCTTCAATATCTTTTGTTTGACCGCTTTTTGGTTTTGCTTTTCTAAATACACTCATTAATTTTTCATCAACCATCCAATATGGAAGAGTAACCGTATTCCACATAAATTTGAACGGTGCAATTA
>JBNMKP010000038.1:0-10436 GCA_050874405.1 bacterium | reverse complement strand
GTTAGGACCAACACATCTCATACCGTAAGCATGGATTTTTTCTACTAATTCTTTTTCTAATTCAGCACCGGCAGCACCTGTTTCTTTGAAACCAGCTGTGATGATACAAATACCTTTAATTCCTTTTTCGTGGCATTGATCAATTGTTGATAAAACGAATTTTGCGTTAACAACAATGATTGCTAAATCGATTTCAGATGGAACTTCTAAAACAGAAGTGTAAGCTTGAAGACCTTCAATAATTCCACCTTTTGGGTTTACAGGGAAAATACTTCCATTGAATTTGTATTCCTGTAATCTTTTCATGATATCAGAACCGATTGTGTGTTCTTTAGTAGAAGCACCAATAACCGCAATTGATTTTGGCTTCATGATTTTGTCTAAAATACTCATTTTTCGTCCTTTCTTTTTTTGTGAGCTTTTTATTTTTGTAATCGTTTTAATTCATTGTAATTAGATAACTTTTTCGTAAGCTTTGTTTGTATTTGGCATTGCAGAAAGTTTTTCATATTCTTCCATAACTTCTGCAATTGAATTTTTTATTAGTGGTTGTTTTTGCAAAAATTTGTGAATTTTTACAGTATATTTTTCGTTGTTTGTTTTAGAATTAACGGCTTCAATTGATAAAAATTTGTCGTTTTCTACATTTTTTATAAATAAGTCATAAGATTTTTTAGAAATATCAATATTTTTTAGAGAATTAGATATTTCGTTTTTCATTTTAGGACTTAAATTTTCTGAAACTTTTACAACCCCATTAAAACTTGTTTGGTTTTGGATTCCTTGAATTTTCACTATTACACCTCTTTATTATCGGAAGAATTTTTTCCGAATTTTTTACTTAGTTTTTGTAACCAATTTTTTATTTTTTTCTGTGGGAAAAGAAAGTTATCAATAAAATCTTGAGTCTTTTCGTAACTGCCCATTAAATCTTTTACTGTACGTTTATAAGTAAGAGCAAGTTTTTTAATTTCAGAACTCTCCAAGACCGGTAATTTATCAGAATCATCTACAACTGATTTCATTTCCAAGTCTAAAGAAAAAAGTTTGTTTTTGGGTTTAGAATTTTTTAATGAAAATGATAAAGCTTTAAAACCGTAATCTTCTTCAATATACAAATCGTACGGTTTGTATTTTATCATTTTATTAACATCATTATAAATAGTTTTTAGAGCATTGGCTCTAGATTTATCTATTATAAAACTATTGTAAATAGATCCTTTAAAATTTGGTTGATTTTGTTGAATGTTTCCTACTTGCATAAAAACCTCTTATGAATATCCGTTGACAATCCATTCACGAACTCTTAGTTTTGCCCCCAGACTCTCTGCGATTTCTTCGCATTTTTTTACATCAAGGCGACGCCCTTTGTAACCATCAACAATTGAAGCATCTGTTTTTATTCCAGATTCTGAGCATGCTTTGATGAATTTTTTAACTTCATCATAAGCCCCATTAAATTTTCGTTGAGAAAGTTCATCATATTCTTCACTTGTTGAACCATTTAAACTAACTGAAATTTCGTCAATCAATCCAACAAGTTCCGGTACAATATTACGTTTATAAACATAATTGGCATGACCATTTGTATTGATTCTTGTTCTTGTTGCAGGATAATTATCTTTTACATATTTTGCAACTTCTTTTAAAATTTCTAATTTTAGAAGAGGTTCTCCATATCCACAAAAAACAATTTCTTTCGGAATTTCAAAGTTTTTCAATTGTTCAATAACATCTTCTGAGGTAAATTCTTCGCTATCAAGCCACAACTTTTGTCCACAAACGTCATCTTTGTCTTTTCTTAGACAAAAAATACAATCATTTGTGCATCTGTTGGTTAAATTTATATAAATTTTATCTTCCAGCGAGTAAACTAAAATATTTGACATGTCATATCCTTTATAACACCAATATTATCATACACACATGTGATTTTTACAAGAGGAAAAGTTGAACTTTTATCCTTTTTGTCCTAAATTGAGTTTATGTATGAAGATTATGAAAAGATTTTAGACGAATTAAAACAACATTCTCACTTTAGAGATTTGAAAAATTTTGAAAAAAAAGATGAAAAATATATTTATTTTAAAGGTGAAAAATTATTAAATTTATCTTCAAATAATTATTTAAATTTTGCTGATAATAAAAAAATTACTCAAGAATTTTTAGATTTTGCGGGAAATAAATATTCTTTCGGAAGTGCTTCGGCAAGACTTTTGACCGGAACTCTCCCTGTTTATAAAGAATTGGAAGAGCTTTTGTCTAATCTGTATAATAAAGATGCAACACTTTTATATAACAGCGGATATCACGCAAATGTCGGAATATCTAGTGCTATAAATCAAAAAGGTGATGTGATTTTTTCTGATAAATTAAATCATGCAAGTATCATTGACGGCATGAGGTTGTCTGACGGGAAGTTTTTTAGATTCCCACATAACAATATGGAAGCTCTTGAAAAATTACTTGAAAGAGAAAGAAAAAATTATAAAAATGCATTTATTATTACAGAAAGTGTTTTTTCAATGGACGGCGACATTGAAGACCTAAAAAAAATTGTCGAATTAAAGAAAAAATACAATTGCATTATGATTATTGATGAAGCTCATGCCTTTGGTGTTTTTGGTGAAAAAGGACTTGGAGTTGCAGAAGAATTAGGAATTATTAACGATGTTGATTTGATTGTCGGGACTTTTGGAAAAGCTGTTGGTTCAATGGGGGCTTTTGTTACAGGTTCAAGAACAATGATAGATTTTTTAATTAACAAATCACGTTCGTTTATTTTTTCAACTGCTCTTCCCCCAATAAATATTGCATTTACAAAATGGATAATAGAAAATCAATTTCCTAAAACCAAAGCAAGACGAAAAAATATGTTATCAATTGCAAAAAAAATGGGTAGTGATAGTCATATTATACCGGTTGTAATTGGAGAGAATAAAGATACTGTTGATTTATGTGACGTCTTATTTCATAATGGATACTTCACATTGCCAATTCGTCCGCCGACCGTACCTGTTGGGACTTCTCGATTGAGATTATCTTTGACTGCTGATATTCAAGAAGAAGAATTGACCATTTTAAAGGAGAAAATTAATGAAGTGTTGTTGGCTAAACAAACAAAATAATGAAAATTTAATTGTATTTTTTGCAGGTTGGAGTTTTGATGAAACTCCTTTCCAAAAGTTATCTGCTCAAAATTATGATATTTTGTTTGTTTATGATTATAACGATTTAGCGATTCCTGAAGAATTAAAAAATCTAAAAACATACAAAAATAAATACCTTATAACTTGGTCAATGGGCGTATTTGTTGCATATTTGTTAAAAGAGTTGTTTTCAGATTTTACACAAAAAATGGCAATCAATGGAACAGTTACTCCTGTAGATAATGAATTTGGAATCCCTATAAAAATGTTTGAATTAACTCTAAAACATGCTCAAATTGGTTTGCGAGGAAAATTTTATCAAAATGTTTTTAAATCAGAAGAAGAATATAATTTGTACACTCAAAATCCCGTTAGAAGGTCAATAGAAAATAGGGTTTCAGAACTAGAAAGTTTGTATAATTTTATAAAAAATAATTCAAAAATAAATTATGAAAAATTTTATGACAAAGCGATAGTGAGTGCTTTTGACAAAATTATTCCGCCGAAAGATCAAATAGCGAGTCATGAAAAAAATAATGTCCAAATAATTAATTTGCCATACGGACATTTTCCGTTTTATAATTTTTCCAGCTGGAGTGAGATTTTAGAATGCAATCAGATTTAATAAAAAAACATTTTGAAAAAAGCATGAAAAATTATGACCAAAATGCCACTGTTCAAAACTTGATGGCATCAAAAATGGTTTTTGAATTAGCTAAAATTTCTAAAGATTTTGAAAATATTTTAGAATTAGGTTCCGGCACAGGACTTTTGACAAAAAAAATCTCAAAAGAAATTAATTTTAAAAACTACTATGCAAATGATTTAGTTGAAAAATCAAAAATTTATGTACAAAAAATTATTCCAAATGTTCAATTTTTATGCGGAAGTGCAACTAGGATTAAACCATCAAAAAAAATGAATCTAATCATTTCAAATGCAATGTTTCAGTGGTTTGATAATCTTGAAAAATCTATTGATAAAATAAAATTTTTACTTGATAAAAACGGAATATTAGCATTTTCAACTTTTGGACCTGATAATTATAAAGAAATCACATCTTTAACAGGTTTAACCCTCAAATATAAGACTAAAGAAGAGATTGAAACTATTCTAAAAAATTTGGGGTTTGAAGTTTTATACTGTGAGGAGTTTTATGAAGAAGTAAAATTTAAGACCCCATTAGAACTATTGGCACACATGAAAAATACCGGAGTAAATTCTCTTTCTGAAAAGACTTGGACAATTACAAAGGTTAAAGAATTTTGTGATAATTATTCTAAAAAATATCCGCAAACCAAATTGACTTATTCTCCAATCATCGTAATTGCAAGAATATAATTTTTTATTGATTATCTTTTTTTCTGACAAATTGTAAATTATAGCCCAAAATATCTGCAATTACGAGCATTTCACGGTGAGTAATCGTTTCATTTCGAAGTTTATTAGATAGGTTTTGCATAGAATATCTTTTGCCTAATTTTTTTGACAAAGCTTCAGCAAGTTCTGTCAAACTGATATTAACATCAAGCAAAACCTTTTTTAAATCATTCATTATTGACATATTTTAGCTCCACTAATTCATTTATAATTATATGAATAGGTTTAATTTTTAACGAATTAATCTAATCAATAATTGACTTTTAAATAAATTAATGTAATATTACATGTATTCATTTATAAACTGGTAATATTTTGAAATGGGAGATGGCAAATGAGAAAATTATGGGACTTAATAAATAATAATAAAAAGGCTTTTACTTTAGCTGAAGTTCTTATCACTCTTGGCATAATTGGTGTTGTTGCAGCAATGACTATCCCAACATTGATGACAAATATTCGCCATAGAGATATTTCTGTTAAATTACAAAAGTTTAGTTCGGTTATGCGCCAAATGTTACTTACTGCAGAAGATGAACAAGGACCAGTAAATGAATGGAATATAAGGTTATCTCATGACAAGTTTTTTGAAACATATTTTCTCCCTTATGTAAAAGCCGGAATTTCAAATAATGAATTGATTTTTAATGACGGTTCTACAATGACGCTATCTCGTGGTACGTGCATGGATTTAGTCTATGATGTAAATGGGAAAAGTAAACCAAACAAAGAAGGCTATGACCAATTTAGATTTTTAATGTGTCCTAAAGGCGATTCAACATGGTGTGGAGAGCAAGGTTTTTGTAGTTATAGAAATAATGTAATTAGAACAAATAGACCTAAATTAATTGAATGTTGCCAAAGACATTGCCCAGGGCATGCTGGTTTGACTTGCTCTGCATTATTAGAATATGATAATTGGCATTTTAATAAAGATTATCCTTATTATAAATAAAGCGATTATTCTACATTTTCAATATTGTTAAATTAATTTTGTAATGTGCAAAAAATTATTCTATCAATATTTGCAAGGTCCTT
Organism: bacterium; assembly: GCA_050874405.1. Lineage (GTDB taxonomy): Bacteria > Cyanobacteriota > Vampirovibrionia > Gastranaerophilales > Gastranaerophilaceae > Zag111. The sequence continues at coordinate 4,869 of JBNMKP010000038.1, read as the reverse complement.
TAATACCTTAATCTCTTTAAAACCTGCTTCATTCATCAATTGTGCAACATCTGTGCTTTGTCCAATTCCTAATTCAAACATCAAATAGCCTCCTTTATTCAAAAATTTTGGAGCATCTTTGATTATTTTTTCGTAGAATTCTAGACCTTTTTCATCTGTTGTATAAAGTGCTAAATCTGGTTCATAGCTAACTTCTTCTTGTATAGTTTCTTTTTCTTTTGGAGGAATGTATGGAGGATTAGAAACAATTAAATCGAATTTTTCATCTTCTCGAATTTTTGAATAAACATCTGATTTTCTAAAAATTGCTCTATTATAAAGTCCAAATCTTTCCATATTTTTAAAAGCTGTATGAATTGCTTCTGTAGAAATATCGACTCCCATTGCTTGACAATTTGTGAGTTTTGCAATCATGCAGGCAATACACCCAGACCCTGTACACATATCAAGTACAGTTTTAAGATTATTTTCATTTATAATTTCAATTGCTTTACGTACAAGAAGGTCTGTTTCATCTCGAGGAATTAGTACATCTTTGTTTACTAAAAATTTCTCGCCCATAAAATCTGCTAATCCAATAATATATTGAATTGGTTCATGTGTTTTTGCTCGGAGTTTTGCTTTTTCTTCAACAATTTTGAGTTTGTCTTCAGATAATTTTTTACCCATCAAAATATCAACCAGATTATAGCCTGCAAAATGTTCAATTAATAATTTAACTTCAACTTTTGCTTCATTTGGTTCAATTCCAGAGTCTGTCAAAATCTTTTCTATATCTTGAATCAGCATTATTCTTCCTCTATTTCAATTTTATAATTTTCGCTATGTTCTGTGATGATTTTGTCTATCAAATCCCGAGCTTCCAGTTTTGAAGAAAGTTCAATTTTTTCAATATTGTATTTCTTGCAAAGTCTGTCATAATAGTATAATTGCTTTTTTGTTGGTGGTTCTTTGGACATTTTTACTTCTTGCAAAAATTTTCGTTTTTTCTTCTCATAAGCTTTATTTGCTTCTATTATTGGGCGTTGTTTTTCCTTATAATCATAATATTTTTTGCATTCTTTCAAGTATTTTATTGTGTCATTATAAAAAGTTTCATTATCAATGATATCTTCTAAAAATTCAAATCTTGAGCAATGTAATTCAAGATAATATTTTTCGTCTGCAACGAAACTATCCCAAATTTCATCAACGGTCAAATCTTGGGATTTTTTAACTAATGCACGTAAAAAATTACATAGTGCAGATTTTTGATTTTTGGTAAAATCCAAATAAATTTGTTTCTTAATCTCGTACATAGCAATTTTATTGTACGAAAATATTACTAATCATTCAAGCAAAATTTTAATAATCACAACTTCACTCCTCCGAAGAGGGCAACGAAGTAGAATTAATTTTCGGCTTCTTTCACAGACCACACAAATTTATGTGCGTATCGATTCTCATAAAACCGTGCTACTTTGCCTATCGTGTGAACAAATCTTTGACTGAAAATTTGCGGGTTTTGTTAGACAAGCTAAAGTCCAGCAACTTTCTTGCAATAGGATTTGTTTGCAAAGATGATTTAGAATCAGCAACTTCTGTTTTACTCATCTCTCGTTTAGTCGTAATAGTTTTTAAGTCTTGATCCATCTTCTCTGCCATGATGTTAATTGTACCTCGTTACATTATAATAAACAAATTCTTCACAATTAAATTGCCTAAATTTATATAATTTTTATATATTGTTTACATAATGTTACAATTCGTGTTATTTTGCTTGTGGTCACACATTTATATGATGTGGAATGAACAAAATTATTGTTTAATCGTTATATATATGTCACGGCATTTATGAGGATTAATTAATACTCTTGATGATAAAGAAATTTGCACTAGTTATAATTTGTATTTTAGCATTATCAATACCAACATTTGCACTTGAGGATATAAATGTTCAGCAGGGTTCTGTATTGTCATTGAATGATTGCATTTCTATTGCTCTTAATCATAATCCGGCAATAAAAAATGCTCGATATAATTATGGAATTTCAAAGTCTAATGTTGGAGTTGCAAGGTCTGAATTTTTTCCAACGGTTGGTGTTGGAACCGGATATTCTTATAACTCAACAAGTTCAAACAAAATAAACACGGATACAAATGCTTATACTGTTCAAGCGACTTTAAATCAATTGTTGTGGAATTTTGGCAGAACTAATGCTAATATTAAAATGCAAAAATTCTATTTGATTGCAGATGAGTATAATTTTTACAACACTGTAAGAGAAACAACTTTTAATGTTAAGCAAAAGTATTATGAAGTTTTGGCAGCTAGAGCTACTGTTTTAATCAACAAGGCTTATGTTCAAATAAATGAACGCAACTATCAAAGAACAAAAGCTTATTTTGACGAAGGGATTAAATCTAAAATTGATTTAGTTAATGCGGAAGTTACATTGAGTGATTCAAAAATACAACTTGTTCAAGCTGAAAATTCTTATAAAAATTCGTTGGTTAATTTGAATAACGCAATGTATTTGGTTAATGCTCCCGCTTATTCAATTTCTGGCACAGAAGTTTTTAATAATGTTAGTGATAATGTTGCTCCGGTTGACTTGACAAAAATCACAAAACCGTCAGATAAGGAAATAAGTAAACTTCCGGTTAACGTAAAAGATGCAAAGCTTACTAGTTCTGTTGAAACATTGGAACTTCTTACGGATTATAAAGTTGATGAATTCCCGTATTCTTTTGAAGAATGTATGAAAATGGCATATAAAAATCGTGCAGATTTAAAAGCTTACAATTCTACTTTAGATGCGGTTAAACAAAATTTGTTATTCGTTAAACGTAATTATTATCCTGAGTTATCTGCAAGTGCTGGTTATGGATTTAGAAACACAAATTCAACAAACTCTTTGAATGTCGGTTTAAATTTATCAAGTTCTGTTAATATAATGAATCAAAAATACAAAGTTGATGCTGCAAAATATCAAGTAGATATTGCAGAAAACTCTTTAAATCAATTAAACCAAGACATATTCTTTGAGGTTCAGAATGCATATATTAATATGGTTGAATTAGAAAAACAAATTCCACTTTTGGCTGTTAAAGTTCGTCAAACATTAGAAAATTATGAACTTGCAGAGGGTAGATATTATGTTGGTTTAGGCGATTATATTCAATTGCAAGATGCAAAAGTAAATTACAACAATGCTCAATGCTCTTATATTGAAACAATTTATAAATACAATGTAGCAAGAGCAAATTTGGAAAGCGTAATTGCAATGCCGCAACAAGTTACAGTTACTTTAGAGGGTAAATAGAATTATGGAAATAAAAGAAATTCTAAAAAAATGCAAAAAGAAACGAGTAATCATTCCATTGGTTATAGCTTTGACCATTGGTGGAATTTGTATAAATAATATCAAATCCAATCAAATACATTATCAGACTCAAAAACTTGAAAGATGTACAATTACTCAAGTTGTTGAGGCCTCTGGTACGATTAATCCGGTTAATACGGTTAGTGTTGGTTCAACTGTATCTGGTTTGATGAAAGCTATTTATGTTGATTACAATTCTGAGGTTAAAAAAGGTCAGTTACTTGCGCAGATTGACCCTGCAAATTTCCAAGCTTCTGTTGATCAAAATCGAGCACAAATAAATAATGCAGAAGCAAATCTTGCAAAACTTAATGCAGAAATGGTTATGGCCCAAAAAACTTATAATCGATATAGAAATTTGTATGCAAAAAACTTTGTAGCAAGAAGTGAACTTGACCAAGCAGAAAGCGATTATTTAGCTAAAAAAGCTGCAATTGGTGCACAACAAGCATCAATTGCGCAAGCAAGAGCAACTTACAAAACTGCAATGACAAACTTAGGTTATACAAAGATTATTGCACCGGTTGATGGTACAATTATTTCTCGTGATATTGATGTAGGACAACCGGTTGCAGCTAGTTTCCAAGCTCCTGAATTATTCACAATTGCCCAAGATTTGAAAAAAATGCAAATAGAGGTGAATGTTTCAGAAGCTGATATCGGACAAGTTAAAGAGGGACAAGATGTAGAATACACACTTGATGGTTATCCTGATAGTACGTTCTATGGAAAAGTTACTCAAGTCAGACTTGATTCGACAACAACATCTAATGTTGTAACTTATACTGTAATTGTCAGTGTAAGTAACGATGATTTGAAGCTTAAACCAGGTATGACCGCAAACGTTTCTATTATTACCAATAGAAGTTCAAATGTTCTTTGCGCTCCAACTATTGCGCTGAAATATTCTCCAGAAACTTCCGGTCAAAAATATAAAAATCAGGGTATCTGGATTTTAGATGACGGTAAACCTCGCAGAATAGATATTAAAGAGGGTGCAAGTGATGATACAAATGTGGAAATTATTTCTAAACGAGTAAAAGTTGGAGATAGTGTAATTGTGGGTTCTATTGGAGGAAAAGCAAAACAATCTTCATCTTCTGGAGGTAATGATAAACGTCGTGGCGGACCACCGGGAATGTTTTAGGCTAATTCACAACTTATGAAAGGTTATATGAATGGAAGAAAAAGAAGATAAACAAAAATTTATAGATAGAATTTCAACTAAACTCCTTTCTTTAGAATCTGAAAGAAAGAATAGAATATTGAAATTAATATTCAAACAAATAGCTGTATTGGTAATTTTTTACCTTACACTTAAAGGTGTTTTGTTTTTTTGTGAAGATCATACTTATATTTCTGTTGCTTGTGGTGTTATTGCTTTTTTTAGCGGTGCTATTTTCTTTTGCAACTTTTCTGATGACGATAAAAATTTTAAAAAATTTTTAAAACAACGAGTAAAATCTCAAATTGTAAGAAATTTTAATTTAAAAACTATAAAAGG
>JBNMKP010000037.1:0-10460 GCA_050874405.1 bacterium | reverse complement strand
TGTTGGCATTGTTAATGCTGCTACTACTCCGATTACTCCAAGAGTGATTAATACTTCGGCAAGTGTGAATGCTACTCTTTTACTAATACGTCGTAAACCCTTGCTATGAGAGGCTTTTAGTAGTGCCCCCCCCCGAAACTCGCACTATGACTGCGTTTTGACATGTTCATACTTCCTTTCCATGTTTTGATAAACTATACTATATCATCATTATAAATTATCTTGCTCAATTTCTCAATCCTATGAACAACTGACCCCCCAAAAAATGACAATTTGAAAAGGGGCTCTTCGCCCCTTTCCATTCAAATGAACTAAAAAGTCAGTATTTTTAACTGATATTTTTATATACGGAACAAAATACTAAAAACTTTAATCTTTTATACACCTTTGTTACATTTATTTACAAAAACTAAAAAGTCTACTCCAAAAAGATTTCTTTTTCGTTGGTTCTTCAGGAATCTCCCCTGCGTATTTGTCAAATAAATTATCTATTGATTTATTCAATTTCTCTTTTTCGCTTAGTATTTGAGCCTCTTTTAGCAATTTAGCAGCCTCTTTAGTTTTCATATCTGCAATTCTTTGAAGTTTTTGTTTTTCTAATAATTTAGATAATTCCGCAGCTTGAACCCCAGAATCATATATTACTCTAAAAGAGGCATACTTCTTCGGAGCTTCCTTGCCATAGATTGAACGAAATATCTCTGGTTCATTGGGATTATAAAATCCATAAGTTTCATCTCCACAAGTTAAATAAACAAAACGTCCTAATTGGTCTTCTTCACGTTTCAATGCTGCATAATAATTTTTTTTAGGATTTTCAACAGACCTTACAACCGGAGTATAAACACTATCTTCAAAACAAACGTCATAATGCTTTACATTTTCAACACTTTTTCCCAATATTTCAAAATATTCAACACTTTTAGAACCAAGTTTTTCAATTTCTGGGCGTAATTTTGGATTTATTTTTAAGGACATTTTAAAATTTATATTCGCATTATTATTTTGCACATTATTTACTTTCATATTATTCTCCTTTGACTAAATAAGATATTACTACAACAATGCTGAATAATAAATTTTGTTACCTTTCATGAAGAATATCTTAGAAAGTTACGAATTTTTAGCCCTAATATCATCAAAATATTTAATTGGTTTACAAGGGTTGCCAACAGCGACACAATTATCTGGAATTGAACGGGTTACAACACTTCCGGCACCAATAATACTATTTTTACCAATGGTAACCCCAGGGAGAATTATTACCCCGCCACCAATCCAAACTCCATCTTTGATTTCAACAGGATCTGCACAAGTGTTAAAATAAATAGGGTCATTTTCTGGTCTATTTTGAATATATCTATCCTCTGGCAATATAGGGTGATATGCAGTATAAATTTGTAAATTCGGTGCAATCATAACGCAAGAACCAATTGTAATCTTTTCATTATCAATAAATGTACAATTCGAACCAATAATTACATCATCACCAATATAAACATTCTTCCCAAAATCACAGAAGAATTTCTGGTCAATAGCAACATTCTTACCAATAGAACCAAGCATTTTTTCTAAGATTTCTCGTTTCTTCTCGTTATCACCATAATCAAGTAGGGAATACTCTCTTGCTAAATTTCTAGCTTGGATATGAAGCCTATTAAGTTCTTCTGAATAAGTTTTGATATATTTATATTGTTTCATCTTACACCCCATTATTAATAATAAACAAATCTATTTTGATTATAATATGAATATATCATTAATTATTCCAATAAACCTTGAAATTTTTAATTTCGTCTAATGTGTGCTTATAATCACCTTTAAAACAAATAGTTCTATCATCAACATACAAATATGAGGGAATTTTTATATTAGTAACATCTTTAAAAAATTTGTCTAAATGATTTTTCATTAACCATTTGGTAGATAGCATCAGATTTCTTGTAGTAAAAAGATACAATTCCGCAAACTGAGAAAGATTTTCAATAAACTCATACGCACCATCTTTAATATCGGGGATAAAATTTTCATCAAATTTTTCTTTACCATATTCATTCAAAACCCCATCTAAATCAATTAGTATCTTTTTTACAAACATAACATTATCTTTCTTTGTCCGTACTACGGTTTGTTTACTTTGTCATTATAGCGGACAATTTAGTTATGGACAAGAGCTTGTTAGAAAAATTAGCAAAACGAATTAAAGAACTTAGAAAGAAGAACGGTTTTACTCAAGATGAACTTGCATTCCGAGCAAATATTGAGCGTTCAACCCTTGGAAATATTGAAACAGCACAAAACGATGTTACCCTGACAAAAGTAAACCAAATTGCAAAAGCTTTTGACTTAACAATATCTGACTTCTTAAAATTTTAGCAATACGAAAAGGTCCTTTAGCAGAAATTGTCTCCTGCAGCATTTGAATTAATAAAATAAAGGAGATGTCTTTGACATCTCCTTTATGGCTCCCCAGGCTGGACTCGAACCAGCAACCCTTCGATTAACAGTCGAATGCTCCGCCATTGAGCTACTGAGGATTATGTAATTAGTGTATAACAAAAAAAAATTATTGTAAAGTCCTTTTTCAAAAAAATTTTAGAACAATTGAGATTTTTATTTTATATGCTAATATGTGAGTGATTTAGAGGATATTTATAAGAAAGGAGCTTAATATGTCTAATCCTGTTTTAGGAGAAAGAAGTTTCAAATCAACTTTTGATAACGGACTTGAACTTGGGCATGCCATGACAATCAACGGAACAATTATAAAAACTTGCATGCTTGGTTTATTTTTAGCAATGACTTTTGCGTACACTTGGTATTTACAACTTGCCGGTTTTGCAGATAAAGTTGCAATTCTTCGAAATGTCGGAACTTTCGGAGGTCTAATTTTATGTTTAATAATCTGTTTTGCACCGAAAAATAAAATGCTTGCAATAACAACCCCACTATATGCAATGTGTGAGGGATTATTCTTAGGAAGTTATTCAGCAATGCTTAACCAAATTTTCTCAGGAATTGTTTCTCAAGCAGTTATGGGTACAATTTTTGCACTATTTGGAATGTTCTTGTTGTACAAAACTAAAGTAATTAAATGCACTGACAAGTTCAGAATGGTTATATTTAATTCTACCCTTGCTATATTTGGAATTTACATGCTTCAACTAATTTTGTCATTCTTCCATATCTCAATCCCTGGGTTATTCTCAAATTCATTATTAGGAATTGGTTTCAGCGTGGTTGTTGTAGCAATTGCATCTTTTAACTTAATCCTTGATTTTGACTTCATTGAAAAATTTGCAGGAAATGTTGACAAAAATTTTGAATGGTATGGCGGATTTGCCTTAATGGTTACAATCGTTTGGTTGTACATCGAAATTCTTAATCTACTTGCAAAAATTCAAAGTAGAAACAATTAATCTATCAAATTTATTAAAACTTGCAAAATCCTACTGGCATTATGTTTGTAGGATTTTTTAATACTAAAAATACTCCAATCATCTAGTACAAATGAATGAGAAATTATCTCATGTATTAAAGATATAAAATTTACCCACGACATGTCATGTAAATCTATATAGTATATTGGAGCTTCAAAATGTCAGAACAAGTTTTAATGCCAATGATAGGCACAGACAGTTTAGAAAATAAAGAAAGAGCACAGGACTCATTAGAAAAAGCAAGAATTGCTCACGAAAAATATCTAATCGGGCAAAGAAATTATGACTTGCAAGAAGCAATCGAACATTATGTCGATGCGGTTAAATATGACCCAACTATACCTGAAACTTACTATCGTTTGGCAACTTTAATGTGGGAACAAGGACAAATCAGCATAAATACTGCAATTGAACAGTGTAAAACGGCAATATCTCTTTCCCCAAGAAACAAAGATGCACACCTTTATACAGGCTATTTCATGCAATTAGCCCAAGATTTTAAATCTGCAGAAAAAGAATTCAAGTCTGCAATTGACATGAACAAGTTGAATTCCGGTCGTCCGAGAATGATTCTTTCTCAATCTATTTTGCAAAAAATCAATTCTCAAAACGGAACATTCAAAGATTATGCAGGATTTTTATACTATTTCTTAACCGGAAGTATCATGCTTGCATGGGATAGACCAACAATGAAAATGTTCTACAAGAACATGTCTAATGATGTTTCAATCTTCTCTTACAACACTGTTGGAAAATTCTTTGAAAAATTCAAGATGTTTGACAAAGCAGAAGAAGTTTACAAAGACGCAATAGAAAAGACAACTAATACTGAATACTATTACAACAAAATTGGTGATATTGCGCTTCAAAACAAAAACATTGATACAACCGTTGATTGTTACAGAAAAGTTTTGGAAGCAAATCCACTAAATCGTGCGGTATTAGTGAAACTTGCAACAATTCTTCAAACCTATTTTCCTGAAAATACTAATGAAGCAATTGATTGCTACGAAAAGTTATTAGAATTTGATATTGATACAGCACAAATTTATTATGAACTTGGACATTTATACATGTCTAAAAATGATAAATTAAATTCAGTAAGCGCATTCAAACTTGCGGTTGAAAAAGAACCAGATAATCCGTTCTTTAACAATTCATTAGGATACGCTTATGCAAAAGCTGAACTCTACGACGATGCAATTGAACATTACCAAAAAGCAATTTCAATAAATCCGGATCCTGAGTGGACATCTATTGTTTGCCAAGCTTTAGGTTCTATTTTTGCAGAAAACAAAGGGAATGCAGAAGCTGCAATATCCACATATCAAGCAGGAATTATTCTTGATCCTAAAAACTATGATTTGTATATCGCACTAGGTGATATATATATGGCAGATTATGACTTAGATAAAGCAATTCGTTCATACTGTGATGCAATTACTTTGAATCCGGAAGATTTTAGAGCTTATTCAAAAGTAGGAATAGCACTTTGGGAAAAAGATTATCTGGAAGAAGCACTTGTTGCTTATCATAAAGCCGTAGAATTGAACCCAGAAAATGAATATGCACAGAATAATTTAGGAATTTTATATCTTGATGGACTTGCAGATGCAGAAGAGGCACTAGAATACTTTGAAGAAGCAATTGCGTTAAACCCGAATTATACTCTTGCATATTTCAATGCAGGACGAGCAAGTCAAGAAATGGGCTTTACAAACGATGCAGCCAACTACTATCAAATGGCAATCAATTTAAACAGATTAACAGAAGAACTTGACGAAGAAGACATTCAAGAACGACTTCACAGTTTGTTCGAAATCTAAGGATATATTTATTCACATTATATTAAAGAGGTAATTTAGTGCTTGGTAATATCAAGCACTTTTCTTTTTGGGAAGAAAAATTATAAATTTTCTATAATTTTTGAAGTAAATTCTGTTGTTGATAAATTTCCGCCCAAATCCTGTGTTTTATCTCCATTTGCTAAGGTTTTGAATAAAGCATGTTCAATCTTCTCAGCATAAGAATTTTCATCAAGATATCTAAGCATTTCAACCGCAGACAAAATCAATGCCGTAGGATTAGCCTTGTTTTGCCCTTTTATATCAGGAGCAGAACCGTGAACCGGTTCAAATACTGCACAATCCTTTCCAATATTTGCACCTTGTGCTACTCCAAGCCCACCGATTAATCCTGCGGTTAAATCAGAAACAATATCGCCATACAAATTCGGAAGAACTAAAACATCAAATTTTGTTGGGTCTTGAACTAGCTGCATACAAAGATTATCGACCAAAATTTCTCTTGTTTTTATTTGTGGATAATTTTTTTCAACATTTCTAAAACATTCTAAAAATAATCCATCAGACAACTTCATAATATTTGCTTTTGTCACAACACAAACTTCATGCCTGCCATTTTTTACAGCATAATCAAAGGCGAACTTACAAATTCTTTCTGATGCTTTACGAGTAATGATTTTAATACTATGAGCAGTATCTTCATCAATTTTTTCTTCTACTCCGGCATACAAATCTTCGGTATTTTCTCTAACAACAACCAAGTTCACATTATCAAATCGAGTTTTTACACCAGTTAGATTTTTACAAGGTCTTACATTCGCAAACAAATCTAAATCTTTCCTAAGTTGCACATTCACAGACCTAAACCCTTTGCCAATAGGAGTTGTAACAGGAGCTTTAAGGGCAACTTTGTTTTGTCTTACTGAGTCTAAAACTCTTTGAGGTAACGGAGTTCCCTCTGTTTGAATAACATCTGCACCTGCTGTTTGGATATCCCAATCGATTTTTAAACCAGCAGCATCAATTATTTTCATTACACTTTCAGAAATTTCCGGACCAATTCCATCACCATTAATCAAAGTTACTCTATGCATAATAAAAACCTCCATTTGATAGTTAGATTATACTATAAAGTGGAGGGAAAAAATTTGTAGGGGAAAAATATATTTATAAGTCTTAATGAGATTTTCTATGAGAATGTTTTGAATGATCTATCAATATTTTTGCTCAATGCACTCTTGATTGACTCATACTCTGTTTGAAGTGCAGTATGTTCGGTATCAAGATTTTTTATTTTTGCTTGGTATTTTTCATCTTTAGCATTGATTTCTTGAGTTTTTCTTTCATATTCAGCTTCTGCTCTTGCAATTGCTTGATCATCATCTTTTTGAGTTAAATCTGAACAAGAAGAGAATATTGTAGAATTCCAGCTTATACCTTTCAAGTTATAAACTGTTGGGTTATTTGCATCTGGGATAGTGTTTTTAGAATCTTCAGCCTTTGAAGCAACTTCAATAGTAATTGCACCTTGTGTAATTGCATCTTGAATCCATGTTGTACTATCTGCCAATTTTGTATTCAATACTGTATAATTTGATTTGCTCTTTTCAGATTTTTCAGAAGATTCACCATTCAATCTGTACCACAAATTTGTGTACCATTGAGCTTTTGTAGCATCATCATAAGTGTACAAATCTGTAATTGTTGAACCATAATCTTCTGCCTCTGCATTATATTCAGAAAGAACAGGATTATACTTGTCTTGCATATTCAAATATTCGTTATTCAATTTTTCGGTAACATTATTGCTTGAGTCCAAATATGCAGCTTTAGTTTTAACCCAATCATCATAAGTAATACAACTGCTATATTTTGTTTTAGCTTCTGATAATGCTTTAGTAGCATTGCTCAATTCAACTTGGTTATTAATACCTGCACTTGCTTTTGCAACCTCATTATTATATGTTGCAAGAGCTTCATTATAGTTGTTGAAAGCTTCACCTTGTTCTTTTTTCCAAGCATTATCAGATGATAAATTACTCTCGGTAACAAGAGCTCCATTTTCGTGATAAGAAACGGTATAATCTTTTTTATCTATAGCTGCTTGAACTTTTTCGTCCCAAGCTTTTCTATAATTTTCAAATTCAGCACTTTTCAATTTGTTATAATTTGATTCCAATGTAGTTGATTTCCATTGTTTCTTTAATCCGTAAGATTCTAGGAATTCATCTAAATTGCTTGCTTCTTGGAACTTATGAGCATCTTCTTGTTGCAACAAAACTTGACCAGATGTATTTGTAAGTAAATATTGATTTTTCATATCTGCATACTGATACATCGCATTTGCAGTTAATCTTTCTGCTGTTGCATTACCTTTTTCATCATAAGTTGTATAAAGAACTTGTTGAGAATTTAGGGCATTGATATAATCATCACTAGCTGCTTGAGATTGAGTAGCCAATCTCATTTTTGCATTAGAAATCTGTTGAGATTCATATTCATTTGATGTTAATCTCGCAGTTATTGATAATAATCGACCTTGTGATGATGACAATCCCATTGTATCAACATTCCTTTCATAACTTTTATACTCTGTTAATCGGCATAATTTTGTGTATTCTTTAACTTTTTGAGGCGTTTATTAAGTTATGTAACGAAATTTATATATTTTGAATATAAAAAGTCAATAAATTTTTAAAGAAAGTTTTTATATATATGTAAGAGATAAATAAAGAAAAAGAAAAAAGTTTTAAAGGTTTCAAATAAAAAGAGAGGATATAAAAATGGCTACAATGCTATTATTTTCTGATGCTGTAACATCTGCATATAAAGATACTTCAAAAGCAATTAGCGAAGTTGATTTAAACGATAAAAAAGTTGTGAAAAAAACTTTGACTCAAATGATGAAACAATCTTTCTTCCATGGAGCAAACAGATTTGGCACAAACTTTATAGCATAAATTTTACGAACATCGTTGGAAATTAGGAAAAGCAAAAAGGAAACATTTTTAAAAGATTTAGGATAGGATAACAATTTAGAACCGGTCATTGCCGGTTCTTTTTTTGTGTTGTTATAATCCGTTACAATATGGCAATTTTATTTTTTATGCGACTTTACTCTTTGTGAAAGGCATAAAAAATGGCAGATATTAGTTTTACCTCTTATATCAAACCAGTAAATAGCAAAACATTTTCAGAAGTCACAAGCAATATTTCTAAAAGGAACTTTGCTGATTACCCTTGGAGTTTAGAGCAAACAGTACAAGGCAAAGATGTTTTTACAAAAAATATTTGTGATTGTACATCATGCCTTTTGACAAATGGAAAAGAAGCCCTACTAATGCATATCAACCCAAACGAGGGATCGAACCACAATTTTAGCAATGTTATTCCTTATTTGAGGGATAAAATAAATTTAGCCGATAGTAATTTGCAAGGAATCCTTGTGGGCTCTAAAGATACAAAAAAAAGTCTTGATATCTATAACAAATTCAAAGAGCTATTAAACAAACTCGGCATTCCTTTTTCTGAAATAAGAAACGGGAAAAGTCCGACAAATATTGCATACAAAACAGATAAAGATGAAATTTATATTTCAAATGCACACATAGATAGAGCATTGAAAAAGAGATTAAATTCAGAAGAAGCTTTAACTAAATCTTTTGAAGAAATTAAAATTGCAGATTTTGATGAAATTAGCTAAACTTTAGATTTTTGCATTTTTATATATGCATTTTTCAGTATAGATAAAACCCTTTTACAATAAATAAAAGGAGAGAATTTTCCTGCAGAAACATTTTTTGATGCTCTTGTTTTATATGCTTTATGCCCCAAATGAAAATCTGCAGTATGTTCTGCCCAGAATGCAGTATCTGGGTGCTTTTTAGATTCCTTAACAGTCAAATGAATAATATCATCATCAGTTCCGATATTCTTAGCTATTGCTTTTAAAACATTTGAGTCTTCTTTTGATAATAATTTAGCTTGCGCAATCACAGACATTCTTGCAGTAAACACCGGTTGAGAATTTATATTTAGAGATGAATTCATACACATATCTCCTTTTTATTAAGAAAGATTTTTAGATTTTTTTGTACTTGTTTTTATTTTTTTCTTCTGCACGAATTTTAGAATAACAAGCCTTCAAATGTTCGCCGTTGTAAGAATTGCATTGTTCCAAAGATTCTTCAAATTGAATTCGTCTGTTATACCAATAATTCTGTACAGAATTAAACCTTGAAGACCTTGAATTGATATATGCAGAAGGACAAAATTCACTCCACTGAGGAGCAACAACATCTGCCAACACCATAGGTGACAAAAATACAGATAAAATTGTTAGTAAAAAAACTTTTTTAACCCTTTGCATAAAATCCTTTCATCTACAAAGTTTATGACTTAGTACAAAACACGAAAATTAATATTTTTGATAGCATATTAAAAAATTTTACAAAACTATTCAAGTGCTTCTGATGGAATTTTTGCAGCCTCAACTTCTGCAATCACTGAATAAATACCTTCAACCTCCTTAGCTGACATACCTTGCTCACAACGAGCAGAATAATATCCACTTTCAGCACCAAAATACATCACATAAATTTTATCACCATCTTTTCTTACATTTATTTCTACACCATTATCTAGCGTTAGTATGGAATTTTCAGGATATTTTGTATAATCGCCGCTATTATCACCACCATTGATTTCTTCTGTACTTTTTCTTACAGTAACATCACGATTTTCATCTAACGGATATGTAACTTCGACCATTCCTTTCATTGCCCTTACTGTATAATTTGAAAGGTTTAAAGGCATATTAAATCCTGCAATTTTTTCTGCACAAGAATAATTGTCATTGCAATCAGTCCAAGGATTAGGCATGCCTATTGGCATTGTTTTATACGTACAACCACATGCAAATAAAACAATTGTACACGCAATAACAAATAAAAAACATTTATATTTTATAATCATAATTTCCCTACTTTCTAGTTGGTTTATAAATTTCTTTTCCACTGTTTACATAATCTTGAAGGACTTTCTCTCCTGCCTGTTGTTCAATATTCCCATAAACAGTTATTCCTCTTTTTTTAAACTCATTTATCCAATTAGGTTTAAAACCCTCGTCAAAACCAGTAATTTTTTCAACATTTTTAGATGGGACTCCAAAATAAACCGTTTTAACACCAGACCACATAATTGCACCCGCACACAT
>JBNMKP010000036.1:0-10465 GCA_050874405.1 bacterium | reverse complement strand
ATTTTTTCCCTTTCATTTTGTATCCGTTACTTGTAGCATTGGCAAGTATTTCATAAGTAATCCCCATTTCATTTAACTTGCTAATAGCTTCTACACCTTTGAATATAAGCGTTTCTTGAGATAAGATAGTTGTGGTGTTTAACATTTTAAAATCTCCTAAAAAAATTAAATCTCTCTTGAAATTATTTTACCAGATAAGAGAATAATGTAAAGATTTATAGTTTTGATTGTAACATTTTTTAATAAAAAATATACTTTTGTTGTAAAGCTTATCCTGTTGTTAACACAAATAAAAGTTATTTCTTGATTATCTGAATAATTTCTCGTTTAATAATAAATCTTATTTAATTGATAAATTCTGTGGGTAATGGGTGGGTAATTCATATATGATTTCGCCTGTTTCGAATAAGTTTCATATAGTGAAAACGGTTGTAAAATCAAGCATTTTGTATTATTTACATTGCTTGCCAAGGAGGATGTCGCGAGTTCGAGCCTCGTCTCCCGCTAATTAAAAAGATCTATCAAATCGATAGGTCTTTTTAATTTGTAAAGATAGATAGTAATTTGCATAAGCTCAAGCCTCGTGCTATCTGTTTGCAAGGTTTATCGAGCATAGGCATAGTAGCTACTTGGCTTCTACTCCACCATTAATTTATAAAATACTTTTTAAATTTGTATAAATATCGTTTAAAATAAAAATAATTTTATCTTTTGGAGATGTAAGTAATTGATTAATATTTTCTTCAAAATCTTTAGGTAAAATATTACAATTGTTTTTTGCATATTGAATTAGTCTTTTTTCTCCGGGGTGGAATAATTCATTAACAGCAAAAATTATATCAAAATAACTTGCTAAAAATGCAGAAATCCGATGATTTATACTAACAAGGTCATTTCTTTTAATTGCTTTATCAATCCGTTCATAGAAAGATGCAAAAGGCTTGTCTTTTATTAACATCATATTTCTCTTTATGATATTTTCTTTTAATTCTTGTGGATATTCTGTTTGAATAGATTTTTGTAAATTTACTAGCCAATTGTCTTTATCATAAATTATTTGAAAGTTATTTAATGTAAATAAAAAAGCAGTTGTATAACCATTAGATGGATAGTGCCTTTGCCAAACATTTTCTACCACTTGGTTAAACCAATCTTTATTCCAATACATAACATCTAGTTGTTGATTTAATTTATCAACCCAAAACTCATCACCAGAACCAAAGTACTCCCCTCCAACTTCAAATTTAGAAGAATACTTTTTTATCAATTCATTTCGACAAGATACAGGGATATCTTTTTCTACAAAAACATATAAATCAATATCTGATAAAAAATCAGCAGTCTTATTTGCTCCAGAACCTCCAACAGCAATTGCGACTACTTCAGGAAAAGATTTATATTTTTCTATAATTTCGTCAAATACCATAAAGACCTCATTAACTAAAACTTGAAACTATGGACACAAGCTTTCCCAGTCCGGTTCATCAGGTTCTTCCCCCGGTTCAACAATATGTTCTCCGCTTTCAAGCATTACCATCAACGATAGCTTCAATTGTCTTTTATAATTTTCTCTAGCTCTTGCTAACGTCTTCGCACAAAAGGTAAAACTTGGGATTTCTTTGATTTCAATATAGTAATAAGGATTCCCGTCAAAATCCAAATCTTGTCCCTCAATAAGAGTCCAATTCAAGTTCAAATAATAATCTAAATCTTTTTCCATATTTTTACTTACTAATTATATTCTTAATTTTCCAAAGATGAATTGCTCAATGGTTGAGATAACATTATACCCTCACCACCAACAACATCAGCTCTTTGACCATCTATATACAAATAAACAGGAACAGTTGAATTTAATTTTGCAGTCTTAATCAACTGATACAATCTTTTGTACAAACTATCAGTTCCTCCACCATTAACAAATGATGAATTCAAGTTAACAACAACCCTATCCGGTTGCTCTGTAATATTTATAATCTCTGAACCAGATGGAACTTCTGTATAAACACCACGTTGTCTTTCAGCCGGTCTTGGTCCACGTATCAAAGATGTAATTGCAAATTTTATTTTTGAGCCATCTACATCTTTGTTATATTCACGTTTAACAGCTTTATAAACTTCTTCGTTATGTTCATTCTTACCAATGAAATATACATTGACATAAACTTTTTCTTTAGATGTTGATTGTTCAGGTGTTTCTTCCTCAATAGAACGTTCAGAAACTTGAATATCATCTGGTTTAATTTCCGGTTTTGGCATCAAAACATTGAATGCTATCAAACCAACAACAACAAACATACAAAAACCGATAAATATTAATAAAATTTTTTGATTTTTATTCATAACAACCGTATCCTTTTAAGCTTAGTCTTTAGGGATTATTACAATACCCTTTGTATGTATAACACTATTTTGAACTGACACAGAATCAACTGATACTTTCGCTTCTTTATTATCAAGTATATTTACAGAAAAATCAAGTGGGTTCAAGTAATTCAAAATAAAGTCAATCTTCTTCAAGTCAATACTGAACGCATCAGAAACGAGTTTTGTATTTGCAAAATCAATTTTACCTTTTTTAACAACCAAGTCTGAATTGATAACAATTTTTTGTTCTGTTCTGATAAATGGAATTGCAATACCAATGATATAATAGAATTTGCTTGATTTAACTGCAACTTTTGTTGATGAGATTTTCAAACCACCAATAGAATTTCCTAATTGGTTCAAATCATTAATTATTCTTTGATATTTTTCAGATTGCATAGTTTTATTAATATCAGATGCCGTCATTCTTATATCAAAAGACATTGGAAAATCTTCCATAAATACAACTTCATTATCAACTTGCTTGATATAATTGAATTTGCATAATGTATCTAACTTCAAATATGACAAATAAATATCATTAATATTTACATTTTGACCTTCAACACTTAAAGATTTGAATATA
Source organism: bacterium (assembly GCA_050874405.1). Lineage (GTDB taxonomy): Bacteria > Cyanobacteriota > Vampirovibrionia > Gastranaerophilales > Gastranaerophilaceae > Zag111. The sequence continues at coordinate 7,512 of JBNMKP010000036.1, read as the reverse complement.
CCATTTTTTAAATCCTTTGCGCTATATGAATCAAGTTTAACTTTTAAATTGTCATTAGTTGCAACTTTGTTAAAAGCTTTTTTCACAACTTTTTGACCAACTTTTTCAGCGGTGAAATTTACACCAGAAACAGCACCTACAAATGATCTGAATTTATTATTCATATCATAAGGAGCTACACAATTATACTTACATGTTGCCATTGCTGATGTATTCGCAATTAACAACATTCCCAATAATAAAACTATCTTCTTCATAATACCTCGAATACTTTTTTCGTAGAAATTTTATCTGTATCTGCGATACCTACAGCATATATTTTACCACCATAAACCAAAATTACAATATTAGAATTTATGCCGGTATTATTTGGAATACTCATTCCATGTGAAACTTTTTCTCTCTCTTTATCTGTCAAAATTTTTTTTGGCAAATCCAAAACATCAAGTGGATTTACAAGCAATTCTTCAACATCTTCTTTTGTTTTAATATCCTCTAATTTAGTTGCATTTTCTTGATAAAACAAACCGGCTTTTGTACGAACAAGTTCAATCAAATGTCCACCACAATTCATTTTTTGTCCTAAGTCATAAGCAATTGAACGAATATATGTGCCTTTAGAACACGCAACTAAAATTTTTGCCTGTTGAAGTTTTTCATCAAAACTTTGTAATTCAATTTTAGAAATAAAAACTTTACGAGGCTTGATTTCTACTTCTTGTCCGTTTCTTGCATACTCATAAAGCTTTTTACCATTAACCTTAATAGCGGAATAAATTGGCGGGAATTGTTCAATTTCACCCTCAAAAGATTTTAAAACATCAATCAACTCACCTTTAGTAATCTTTTTATCATAATATTTAGTAACTTCGCCCTCTAAATCATAAGTATCCGTATCTTGCCCAAACTGAACAGTAGCAAGATATTCTTTATCATCATTCAAATACTCAATAAGACGAGTAGATTTTCCTATACATATAGGCAAAACACCAACAGCAAAAGGGTCTAGCGTTCCGGTATGACCAATTTGCTTAATCTTAGTAATTCTACGCAACACAGCGACAACATCAAAAGATGTCATTCCTTTCGGTTTATAGACATTTAAGAACCCAAAAAGATTAGAATTTGTATCTTTACTCATTTATAAACTAATCCTTAAAAGTGCTACTTGATTTCGCCTCTTGAAATCTTATTGATTAAATCAACAACTCTTGAAGACTCTTCTAAACCATTCGTATAAACGAAACGCAATTCCGGAGTCAATCTCAAGCGAAGAACTTTACCAACATTGTATCTGATTTTTGGTGTATTCTTTTCAATAACTTCTTTAGTTTTTTCAATTTGAGCTTCTGAACCTAAAACACTATATATAACTCGAGCAAAAGAATTATCGTGTGAAACCTCAACATCAACGATTGAAACTACACCCTCTAAACCTCTGATTTCTTTACGCAAGATTTCAGAAATATCACGCATCAATTCTTTTCTAACTCTTTCGTTTCGTAATGACATAATTATCTCCTTGTTACTAGAGATTATAACATAAAATAAAAATTTTTAACGACCCAAACGGATTTCATCAAAATCAATATATATTCGGTAACCGAGAATTTTGCAAATAAGCTTCATCTCCGAATACCTCAACGATTCACTTGCAAGCTTATGAGATAGTAAACTTTGAGAATAATTTTTACCACTAATCTCAGTCATTCGCTTAGCAAGTTCGGTAATCGTCATACTTTTAGACGTAAGCATTATTTTAACTTCTTCACGCACATTCATACTGAAATTATACAATTGTATTGACTTATTATGAAACATATTGTATTATCATGAATATTATTCATAAGTGTTAAAATTATTCATTTTTGATTTACATGAATGGAGTTAGAATAGAAAAAATGGAACAAAGCAACGTAGTAATTATGAATACAAAATGCCAATGTCACCCAGAACAAAAAGTTAAGGAGATTCCGAATCACCGAGTAGGAACAGAAAATTACATTTCAACTCCATCTAAACTTATTTTCCAATCGGTTCAGAATGACAGTTTATTATATTGTCATTCTGAGCGAAGCGAAGAATCTCATAACTTTCTTTGTTCACTTTTTCTTTTTGATTTCGACGCAAAAAGAAAAAGTGGAACCGAAAAAGAAAAACACGAACGACTAAATGGTTCGAGTTATCAGGGGCTTTGCCCCCGAACCCCTATACCAAGTTATGAGATACTTCGGCAATCCGCACTCGCATTAAACAGCTACGGCTCCGCCTTTATCCTTGAGCTCGTGCGACCTCAGTATGACGAGAATAGAATAATGATTAATAAGGGCAATAAAATGAAAACACCTACTGACATTGAAAAAGATAATAAATACGTAAAGAACTTATTGCCTTATTCCCTTGGTTCCTTATTGCCGAATAAGAAATTTGCCTTTACATTGTCAGAAGTGCTAATCACCCTAGGTATCATTGGCGTAGTCGCAGCACTGACAATCCCAAACTTGATATCAAGCTACAATGCTAAAAAATTACGTACTCAATTTCTAAAATCATATTCTCTGGTCACTCAAATGTTTAAACAATATTCTGATGATGGAAACACAAACACCGTTTGTAGAGAAACATATAAACAATTTATAAATTATAGCTCAAATGCTACAGACTGTGGTTATGATGGTTCTAAATGTTATGGAGAAGATGTTTCTAAAAAATATAAAACAATAAATAATCAAACTTTTTCTCTCGGCAGACTTAACGACGGTATGATTTTACTCCCAGGGGGAGAACTCTTGATGTTTGAAGATGGAAATGCTGCAATTGGAATTATTTTAATAAGTGTAGACATTAACGGTTACAAAAATCCTCCAAATAAAGCCGGTTATGATTTGTTTACTTTCCAATATATTGATGGAGAAGTTTATGCAATGGGAGATAAAAAAACTTATTATGTCGGAAAAGATTATTGCGATATTAACAAAAACGACAGAGATGTCGGCGGAATATCATGTGCACTCTTTGCAAAAGATGATAGTGAATATTTCAAAAAAGCAGTTAAAAATTTGAAATAAAAAAGGTGGACTTATTTATCCACCTTTTTTAATAAACTAAACAACTTTATTAACTTTTTTCATCATTTTATTGTAATCAGGATCAAAAGTTGGGAAAATTTCCGCAATAATTTCTCTAAACTGATCCATAAAATTTATTCTCTTTGGTGCATTATTTGGTAAAGTTATATCCGATTTAGGAGCAACCGATTTCAGTTTATTAACTCTATTCATTGTATTTAATGGCATAGAACCGGAAATTTTAGATATCATATTTTATACTCCTTTCTATTCGGTTATAAGCTTTTTCTTTCAACTTCTTCTTTTGTTGAAACTTCAATAATATCGCCAACTTGAATATCATTAAATTTGCTGAAAGAAATACCACATTCAAAACCTTGTGCAACTTCTTTTACATCATCTTTGAAACGTTTCAATTGGTCAATTGCGCCACGGAAGATTTCTTGTCCATCTCTATAAAGAACAGCATCTTTTGAACGAACAATCTTACCCTCAGTAACATAACAACCGGCAATTTTATTTGTTTTACCAATTGTGAATACTTGACGAACTTCAGCTTTACCAAGTTCAACTTCTTTAACTTCTGGTTCAAGAAGTGACAACAATGTTTTTTCAATATCTTCTAACAATTGATAGATAATATCGTATTTCTTAATTGTTACCCCCTCACGTTCAGCCGAAGCTAAAGCATTTCCGTCTTCTTTTACGGTGAAGCCTAAAATTAAAGCATTTGATGCGGCTGCTAACATAACATCGGCTTCTGAAATATCACCAACACCAACGTGAATAATTTTTGTTGTAATTTCTTTTGATTCAACTCCTGCAATAGCCTGAGCTACAGCTTCTGCTGAACCGTGAGTATTTGCTTTGATAATCAAATTCAATTGAGGAATATCATCATCACCTGCAACAGATTCACGTCTGATATGAGCAGGAAGCATATTTTCCAATCTCTTATCACGTTCTTTTTCTTTTCTGTCAGCAACAATTGCTTTCATTTCTTTTTCGTTTTTAACAACTTCAAAATGGTCACCTGCTTGTGGAACTTCTGACAAACCAAGAATTTCAACCGGTGTAGATGGTTCTGCTTTTTGAATTCGTTCACCACTATCTGATAGCAATGCTCTTACTCTACCGCAAGCTGTTCCAACGACTATACAGTTACCTGCTCTTAATGTTCCGTTTTGAACCAACAATGTTGCAACAGGACCTTTCCCTTTGTCTAAGTTTGCTTCAATTACAACACCGGAAGCTTCAGCTTTAGGGTTAGCTTTCAAATCTTGAACATCTGCAACTAACAAAATGTATTCCAAAAGTTCATCAATACCAGTACCTTGAAGAGCCGAAACATTTACAGTAATTGTATCCCCGCCCCAAGCTTCCGGAACCAAACCGTGTTCTGTCAATTGTTGTAAAACTCTATCTGGGTTAGCACCTGGTTTATCAATTTTGTTAACAGCAACAATAATTGGGATTTCAGCAGCTTTTGCGTGGTTAATAGCTTCAATTGTTTGAGGCATGATACCATCATCTGCTGCAACTACCAAAATTGCAATATCTGTAGCTTTCGCACCTCTTGCTCTCATTTCAGTGAAAGCTTCGTGACCCGGAGTATCTAAGAATACGATTTTCTTTTCATTCTTATCACCAAGATATACAGTATAAGCACCGATTGATTGTGTAATACCACCAACCTCTGATGCTACAATTTTGTGTTTTGAAGCACGGATACTATCTAATAATGTAGTTTTACCGTGGTCAACGTGTCCCATAATACTGATAACAGGAGCTCTACGTTTTAATAACTTTTTATCAACTTCGGTTAATGCTTTTGCTTGTTCTTCTTTTTCAAGTTCTTGTTCAATATAAGCATCTAAATCTTCTTCAAGAACTCCTAAACCGTATTCGGCACAAACTTTTTTAATAACATCAACATCAATAAGTTGGTTAACGGTTGCCATAACACCGTTCAACATCAAGAACTTAACAATTTCAGCCGGAGTTTTTTTGATTTTTTCAGACAATTCTGAAATAGTCATCGGTTGAGTAACAACGATTTGTTTTACTTCTTCAACCTCTTCAACTTTTTGAACTTTCTTTTTGTGGTGTTGAGCAGCTGCCTTTTCTAGTGAAATTCTTTCTTGCTCTTCTTTTTTAGAATTAAAATCTTTTTCTTTTTTCTTTCCGTCAGATTTACGTTTTACAGGCCCTTTATTTTCGTAAATATCTTGTGGAATGATACGACGTTGTAACGGTTTTTTACCTGCGAAATCTTTATTTTCACCATTTTGAGCCGGACGTTGAGGTCTTTCTCCTCTTGGAGGGAACTTTCTTTCCCCATTTTGAGGTCTTTCACCACGAGTGTATTTTCTTTCACCGTTATTATAAGGTTTACGAGTCGGAGTTGCTGTTGAATCAGATTTTTCTGCAGGAGCTTTTCTAGGTGCTCTTCTTACAATTTCCAATCTGCTAACAGGTTTAACCACTTCAACTTTTGGTCTTGCAACTTTTTCAACTTTAGGTGCTGAAGCTTCTTTTGTAGCTTTTTCTTCCTTTTTCTCTTCTACAGGAGCAGGTGCAGGTTTTGCTTTTTTCACAACAAAAGCCTTTGGCTTAGTTGTTTTCTTAACACCACCATTTGCAATGAAATCTTTCAGCCTTGCTATCTGTTCCATCGTAACAGTACTTGAATGAGTTTTATTTGTAACTCCGATTTTTGCGAACTTTTCTACAACTTCCTTACTTGGAAGCCCAAGTTCTTTCGCTAATTCACTTATTCTAACTGTTTCGTAACTCATCTAGTAACTGTCCTTTCAATTCGTTTGGTATAGAGGCTTTTAAGTACTTTGCAAGTTTATTTTTCTTGAATGCTGATTCTATACACGCCTCATTATAGCAAAGATATGCTGATCTGCCAAATGTTACAGAATCCGGATTAATTATAACTTTCCCATCTGTGTTTCTTGCCGTAATTTTTATTAAATCGTTTCTATCTTTTATTTTCCAACAACTAACACAGCGCCTATCAGTCAATTAATCTCTCCTATTGCTCTTGAGCTAATTTTTCCAACTTTAATTTTTGGTCATATTCAACCAACAAGTCAATAAGTTCGTCTAATTCGCCGTCAATTACAGTCCATACATTCAAATTGTGATTCAATCTATGGTCTGTTAATCTACCTTGTGGGAAGTTATATGTTCTGATACGTTCAGATCTATCACCTGAACCTACTTGTGAACGACGCAAATCAGTAATTTCTTTGGTTTGTTTTTGAACTTCCATATCATAAAGTTTTGCTTTAAGAATTTCTAAAGCACGTTCTTTGTTTTGCAACTGAGAACGTTCTTCAGTACAGAAAATCATAATTCCTGTAGGTTTGTGGAAGACTCTGGCTGCGGTTTCAACTTTGTTAACGTTTTGACCACCGGCACCACCTGATCTTGCTGTTGTAATTTCAACATCATTCATATTCAAGTTAACTTCAACATCATCAACCTGAGGCATAACAGCAACTGTTGCAGTTGAAGTATGAACTCTACCTTGCGATTCTTTTGCAGGAACTCTCTGAACTCTGTGAACGCCAGATTCATATTTCAATCTTGAATAGATGCTATCACCTTTCATTGAAATAATAACTTCTGAAACACCACCAGCTTCGCAATCTGTTTTACTCAAAATTTGAGTTTGCCAACCCATTTTGTCAGCATATCTCAAATACATACGCATCAAATCGCCTGCGAAAATGTTTGCTTCATCACCACCTGCGCCACCGCGGATTTCTAGCATGATATCTTTGTCATCCATAGGGTCACGAGGTAATAACAAAACTTTCATTTTTTCTTCAAAAACAGGGAGTTTTGCTTCGTTTGTTTCAATTTCTGATTTCAAAAACTGACGCATTTCTTCATCTTTTTCTTCGTGAAGCATTTGTTTTGCGTCTTCAATAGCTTCAGTTGTTATTTTCCATTCGTAATAAAGGTTAACAGTTTCTTCCATTGCCTTTCTTTGTTTAGACAAATCTCTGAAACGATTATAATCTTGGATTACGGCAGGGTCTGACAACGTTTCGCCTAATTCCTTATATTTCTTCTCAATTTGAAGAATTTTATCTAACATATCTTTCATACTTCAAATAATAACAAGAACATGATTTTTTTACAAATTCCGTTCAAGTTTTATTGAATAACCACATATTTTACATATTTTTTGAAATTCAGTTAACTTTAAAGTATTTCGTCTAATTTTGCAAGAAAACGTACTTTGGGGTATTTTTTCGCCAATAAATATATTTCAATAAACACCAATGTCACCCATAACAAAAAGTTAAGGAGATTCTGAATCAAGTTCAGAATGACAGTTTATTATATTGTCATTCTGAGCGAATGCGAGGAATCTCATAACTTAGAAAGCTCTAGTGTAATGGATTTCGACGTCGCTTCATAT
>JBNMKP010000035.1:0-10522 GCA_050874405.1 bacterium | reverse complement strand
CCGACATGACAGATGGCAATTTAAAAACTTGCAAGGAGCATCGTATGTTTAATTCTGTGAACAATCCTTTTGGTCAAAGAATTGACTCTGCAATTTCTACCGGTCAGGAAAAAAGACAAAATCAACAAAACCAACAACAAAAAGAAGAAAAAAAGTATCTTGAAAATGATGACAAAGACGAAGTTAAAATCGGAGGATTGCCAATTTTAACAGAAGATGAAATTCTTTTTATGACTAGGTCTTATATTGAAAAATTGAAATCTGAAAACGAAAATAACGAAAAAATTCTGAAAAAATTAGACAAATTTTTAGAAAAATTTGATGTAAAAAAGTTTATGAAACGTAACCCGAATATGACCAGTCCGGATTTTCACATGGTTATGTATAACGAAACTTGTGGTTTGTTACAATAAATTTATCTATAATTAGCAGCTTCTTTCAACAATTGTTCTGAAGATTTTGAAGAACCTTTGTTTGTGTTTTCGTTGTGCCCCGGAAGACAAGCAGACGGAGGTAAAACTTTCACTGCTGTAACGTATTGAGTTCCGTTAACAATTTTTGAATTTGTTGCTTTTATTGCAAATGTGAAAACATCTTGTCCCCATTTATTAGGCCCTTTACGACCATTAACATCAACTGCAAATTGTGTTAAAGAATTATTTCCATCTGTGAATAAAATCATACTGTTGTCTAAAACATAGGCATGACCTTGTGTCAGGTCAGTAAAACAAGAATCTTCTTGCGGACTTGGGTAGTTGTCATTATCTGGAACGCAACCCTCTTCTCTTGGGTTTGTTTGGCAAAATCTTGTTGCACCCATTGCCCTGACAAATTTGTTTTCTAAAGTTCCACATTGTTGAGCTGTTGCATTCAAATTATTTAAATCTGCAATTGATAAACCAAATGTATTAATATCAGTTGCAGACGGTTTTGTAAAACAGTTATAAACCTGTCCATCATCAACGGTGATACTTTGAAGTGCAGATTCCATTTTTGAATAAGCTGTTTTGAATTCGGCAAGTCTTGCTTTTTGTTGAATAGATGTTCCAACAGTAGACAAAGTCATTGTTGCAATGAAACCAATCAATGTAAGAGTTACCATAATTTCTGATAGAGTAAATGCAGATTTTTTATTATTCCAATTCATATTCACCAATCCCATACACCTATTTTAACATGTTTTTGGGGTGTCGTCAATGGTGATACAAAATGACGAGTTTCTAGTTTTGTGTTAATTTATATTTATAAGAAACGGGGAATTTATGGTTGATAAAATAAAAGTTAGAGGAGCGAGAGTTCACAATTTAAAGAATATTGATGTTGATATTCCGTTGAATAAAATTGTCGGAATTGCGGGTGTTTCAGGTTCCGGCAAATCATCTTTAGCACTTGGGGTTTTGTATTCTGAAGGTTCAAGAAGATATTTAGAAGCTCTTTCAACTTACACAAGACGAAGAATGACTCAGGCTGAAAAAGCTTTGGTTGATGAAATTCTGTATGTTCCGGCTGCACTTGCACTACATCAAAGACCGGCAATTCCTGGGGTAAGGAGTACATTTGGTACAGGAACAGAACTTTTAAACAGTTTGAGGTTGATCTTTTCAAGACTTGCAAATCATTGTTGCCCGAATGGTCATTATGTTGCTCCGAGTTTAGCTGTTGCTGCGGAACAAGAATTGGTTTGTCCTGTGTGTGGAGAACATTTTTATGCCCCGTCAGCAGAAGAATTGGCTTTTAATAGTCAAGGGGCTTGCAAAACTTGTGGAGGAACTGGAATTGTCCGAACTGTTGATAAATCAACTTTAGTTCCTGATGACTCCTTGACAATAGATGAGGGTGCTGTTGCTCCTTGGGGAACTTTGATGTGGTCACTTATGACAGATGTTTGTCGAGAAATGGGAGTTAGAACAAATATTCCGTTCAAAGATTTGACTGACAAAGAAAAAGATATTGTTTATAATGGACCTGCTGAAAAGAAACATATTTTCTACAAGGCAAAAAATACAAACCAAGCCGGTGAACTTGATTTCACTTATTATAATGCGGTTTATACTGTTGAAAATGCTCTATCAAAAGTCAAAGATGAAAAGAGTATGAAACGTGTTGAAAAATTTTTAAAACAAGATATTTGTCCGGATTGTCACGGAACAAGATTGTCTGAAAAAGCAAGAACCCCAAAACTTATGGGAGTTACGCTAGACAAAGTTTGTGAAATGACACTATCAGATGTTGTTGAGTGGGTCAAAAAAGTTCCTCAATCTTTGCCAAAAGAAATGAAACCAATGGCAGAAAGTATTTGTGATTCTTTTCAATCAGTTGCCAAAAGGCTTATTGACTTAGGTTTGGGGTATTTAACTCTTGATAGAGCTTCTTCCACATTGTCAACCGGTGAAAGACAAAGAATGCAACTTGCAAGAGCTGTGCGCAACAGAACAACAGGAGTTTTGTACGTTCTTGATGAGCCGTCAATCGGTTTACACCCGTCAAATATTGTCGGACTTCGTGGGGTTTTACACGATTTGATAGATGATGGAAATTCTGTGATTTTGGTTGACCATGATGTACAGATTTTGAAAGACTCAGATTGGATTATTGAAATGGGGCCTCAAGCAGGTGTAAATGGCGGTTATGTTGTAGCAGAGGGTACAATTTCAGAAATTATCAATAACAAAAAATCAATAATAGGTGGTTTCCTGTCTGATAAAGAAGAAGTAAAAGTTCGTGAAAATATATCACCGGATATGATGTTTGAAAATGGTAAAATTCATTTAGAAACAAATTCTATCCATACGGTTAAACCTTTAAAAATCGACATTCCAAAAGGTAGATTAACTGTTGTTACTGGAGTTTCTGGGTCCGGCAAAACTACTATGGTTTTAGAGAGCCTTGTGCCGGCACTTGATTCTTTGACTTCACAAAAGAAAATGCCTGAACATATTGTGAATATTGAAGCGGACGGAATTAAACAAGTCAAATTGATAGATGCTACACCGATTGGAATAAATATTCGTTCAACTGTTGCAACTTATGCAAACATTCACGATGAACTTCGCAAGATTTTTGCAAAACTTCCAAAATCCAAAGAAAACAAATATAAAGCTGGAGATTTTTCATATAATACAGGGAAATTGAGATGTCCGGTATGTGACGGAACAGGAGTGATTAATCTTGATGTTCAGTTTTTGCCTGATGTTGAAATTCCGTGTCCTGAGTGTGGTGGTTCAAGGTATTCAAAAATAGTTGAAGAAATAAAATACAAAGGTAATTCTTTAGCAAAACTTATGTCAATGGACGTAAATACTGTAATTGATGCTTGTGAGGATTTAAAATTAGTTCAGCAGAGATTGCAGGTTTTGAGGGATTTAGGTTTGGGTTATTTGACGCTAGGTGAAGCTACTCCAAGTTTGTCAGGTGGAGAAGCGCAAAGATTGAAACTTGCTAGTGAGATGAGAAAAGCCCAATCAGAATCAGTTTTTGTATTCGATGAACCAACAATCGGACTTCACCCGTTAGATGTTCGTACATTATTAAATGTATTTCAAACATTGATTGATAATGGCGCTACTGTTGTTGTAATTGAACACGATTTAGATGTTATAAAGAATGCAGATTATATTATTGATATGGGGCCTGAGGGTGGAAATGCGGGTGGTGAGGTTATTTTTAGCGGAACGCCATCAGGACTTCGAAACTGTAAAATCTCTAAAACTGCAAGATTTTTGTAATTTAAAAAGCTCTCTATGTTTGTAGTATAATGAATTTATGAATTTAGATAGCCGAATTGATAGTATTTTATCGCCTGTTGCGAATAAAATTTCAGGATTAATTTTTTCACATGTTACTATTCACGGTGTTCGTGTGGAATTTTTGATTTTGTTATTAATGATTGCTGCATTGTATTTTACAATCAGAACCAGATTTATTGGATTCTGGGGTTTTAAACATGCAATTGATTTGATTACTAAAAAATATAAACATGAAGATATTTTAAAAAAGAAAAAACACGGAGAAGTGTCGTCTTTCCAAGCTCTTACCGCAACTATTTCGGCATCTGCCGGCATGGGGAATGTTGTAGGTTCTGCATTAGCTGTTTCTGTTGGAGGCCCTGGGGTAATTTTTTGGATGATGATTGCCGGAGTTTTTTCAATGGCTTTAAAATTTGCAGAAGTTCTTTTAGGTATAAAATTCAGACAAATTAATAAAGACGGTTCATCATCTGGTGGGCCAATGTATTATATTATCAACGGTTTGCGAGCAGAGTGGATTAAACCTTACACTCCATATCTTGCAAAGATTTATGCTGTGTGTTGTGTGTTTGCAATGATTGGTGGTTGGAATTTATTCCAAATTAATGCGATTACAACCCAAATTTCAAACGTTACAGGGTTATTTTCAAATGAACGATGGATTTTTGGTTTGATTGTCGCAACGATTACTTATGTTACCGTAATTGGTGGCATTAAAGCTATCGGAAAATTTACATCTAAAGTTACACCGGTAATGTGCACATTGTATGTATTTTCAGCTTTTATAATTTGTTTGTTAAATATTCACCACGTTCCGCATACAATTTGTTTAATTTTGAAAGAAGCATTCAAACCTCAAGCTATGATTTCCGGCGGAATTTGGGGCTGTATGCTTTGGGGATTCAGACGAGCAATGTTTGCAAACGAAGCAGGCTTAGGTACTGCTCCAATTGCATTTTCTGCTGTTAGAACAAGCAAACCTGTAGCGCAAGCTTTTATTGCAATGTTACAACCATTTGTTGATACTGTTATTGTTGGTGCCGCTACAGCATTTATAATTGTTGTAACCGGTGCATACTTAAACACTACAGGCATTGAGGGTATTGAATTGACATCAAAAGCATTCGCAACAGTTTGCCCATTCTTCCCTGTGTTATTAACATTTATGGCTGCTTGCTTTGTACTATCTACAATGCTTTGCGGTTCTTATTACGGAACAAAAAGTTGGACATTTTTGTTTGGCGAATCTAAATTTACAACAAGAACATTCCAGATAATTTACTGTTTATTTATCGTAATTGGTTCTGCTATGAATTTGAAAAGTGTCGTAAATTTGTCAGATGCGTTCACTCTATTTCTTGCAGTTCCAAATTTGATTGCAGTATTTTTATTATCTGATATAATAATGAAAGAATTAAAAAGATATTGTAAAAAATACAATATCGGTTATTTTAAAAAGTTAAATGAAACTAAATAACTTAATGAGGAGAGAGTAGTAAATGATTAAAAAAGGCTGTTTAGATATACTTCAGTCAAAGTGCGAAAATTGTACAGATTGTGTATTAGCAAAAACTCGTAAAAATGTAGTTTTTTCTGACGGAAATCCGGAAACTGCAAGAATTGTTTTGATTGGTGAAGCTCCTGGAGAAAATGAAGACGAAACAGGTAAACCATTCGTTGGTAGAGCAGGTCAATTGTTAAACAAATTCTTAGAAGAAGCAGGAATTTCAAGAGAAGAAGATTTGTACATTATCAACACTGTAAAATGCAGACCTCCGGAAAATAGAGTTCCGACTGATGTTGAAAAAGCTCTTTGCGAAAGATTTTTAACTGCACAAATAGATATTATGAATCCGCAGGCAATTATTTTCTGCGGTGCAACAGCTTTAAAATCATTCTGGAAAGATAAAAAAGTGCAAATTTCAAAAGTTAGAGGAAATTGGTTTGATGTAACAATCAATGAAAAAACATACAGAGCTATGGCAATTTTCCACCCATCATACTTGTTGAGAAATCACTCAATGGAAGAAGGATCACCAAGAAGATTAATGCAAGAAGATTTAGCAAAAATTAAATCTGAAATCTTAGGTGATAGACAGGTGTGTTCCTCCTCCAACCCTTTCTCTAAGGAAATGGCTATGGTCTAATAACAATTTGAAATTTATTACATATTCAAGAAAAGAAGCGGTTAAATCATAACCGCTTCTTTTTTAGCTCAAATATTAAAAAAAAATAAATTTCCCTTGTGAATTTAGTTTGATACTTTATAATGAAGATATATAATAATGTTGTGAAGGGAAAAATTATGACACATAAAAATTCAAATCCGTTTAGTAATGACGACGTAATTAAAGATGAAAACAAAGAAGAAAATAATGTAGAAACTTCTGAAACTGAAGCTAAAACAGAAGAAGAAACAAAAGATACTTCTGATAAAAAAGATGAGTCAAAAAATGAAGAATATTCAAAATTGAAAGCAGATTACGACAAATTAAATCAACAGTATGTTCGTTTAGCTGCTGATTTTGACAACTTTAGAAAACGTCAAGAACAAGAACGTGAAAATTTGATTAAATATGGAACAGAAGCAGCTTTGAAAAAAATGATTGAAGTTCTTGATAATTTTGAACGTGGTCAAAAAGCATTGGAAAATGTTGAAGATTGCGAAAAAGTAAAAGAAAGTTTTAATCTTGTACATAAACAAGTTCACGAAGCATTATCAAAACTTGGACTAGAAGAAATTAAAGCTGTAGGTGAAGAATTTGACCCTAATTTCCATGAAGCAGTTATGCAAACTCCAACAAGTGAACACCCAGAACATACTGTAATCAATGAATTACAAAAGGGATATAAATTAGGTGATAAAGTTCTAAGACCTACACTTGTAAACGTTGCAACTGCCGAATAGTTACAGATTTGAGGATTTAAAAGGAAGTATTAAAAGAAAATGGCAGATTACTACGAAATATTAGGCGTTACAAAAGAGGCGACCAAAGAAGAAATAAAAGTGGCTTTTAGACAGAAAGCAAGAAAATTACACCCAGATGTTAACAAAGCTCCAGATGCTGAGGAAAGATTTAAAGAACTCGGCAAAGCTTACGAAACATTATCTGATGATAATAAAAGAGCTACTTATGATAGATATGGCGAAGATGGCTTAAAAAATGCAGGTTTTGATACCAACGGACCTTTCGCAGGTGGTTTTGGCGATATCAATGATATTTTCGAAAGTTTCTTTGGTGGTTTTGGTGGATTTGGCTTCGGCGGTGGCGGGGTTGACCCGAATGCTCCTCAACGTGGTGACGATTTAAGATACGATGTTAAATTGAAATTCGAAGAAGCTGCCTTTGGAATTAACAAAGAAATAAAATTTGACCACCTTGAAACTTGTCCTGATTGCCATGGAACAGGTGCAGAAGCCGGTACTCAAAAGAAAACATGTCCGCAATGTAACGGTTCTGGACAGGTGAAAACTGTGACAAGAACTCCGCTTGGTAATTTTGCTCAAATTACTACTTGTCCGCATTGTAAAGGCACAGGTCAAGTTATTGACAAGCCTTGCAAAACTTGTAAAGGTCACGGTCAAGTAAATAAAGAAAAGAAAGTTGAAATCAAAATTCCGGCAGGGGTTGACAATATGTCAAAAATCCGTGTTTCTAAAGAGGGCGATTGCGGAATCAATGGTGGACCAAACGGAGATTTATTTGTTGTAATTCACGTTGAACCATCAAATTATTACAAACGTGATGGAATTAATGTATTTACTGAACTTGAAATTTCACCTGCTCAAGCTGTAGTTGGTGATGTTATCTCAATCAAGACTCTTGACGGTGAAAAAGAAATTCAAATTCCTGCGGGTTCTCAACACGGAAATCTTTTAAAAATTAAAGGAGCAGGAATTCCAATTATTACAAGACCATCTCAACGTGGTGACCATATTGTAGTTTTGAAAATTAAAGTTCCAACAAAGTTGAATGAAGGGGAAAAAGTTCTTTACCAAAAATTGTACGAAGTTCAAACCGGTAAAAAACCTCAAAAATCAATTATGTCAAAAGTTAAAGGAGTTTTTAAATAATATGCGTAAATTGTTGTTAACTTTAATGTTATGTATGTTTTCCGGTGGAATGGCTTTGGCTGAACAAGTTCCGACTGATATTCAGGACTTTGTGAATAAGTCTTTTCCAAATACAAATTTCAGATTTGACGGAGTGGTAATTCTTCCTGATAATACTATGTATTTGCCGATTTTTCCTGCTAAAGTTCAAAATGTTGACAAGGTCGGAATAAAAACAACTTATCCGTCAAATGAAACACTTAAACAAAAACCGGATATGGTGATTTTCAACAACAATTATTCGCTTTTAAAAGTTATAAATACAAACGGCAAAAAAACAGTAATCAATATGCTAAATCCGCCTGATGAAATTCAATCAGGACTTTTGCCGCAAGATATTTTACTTCCAAAAGGTCTTGTTATTCCTGAAACTTTAAAAGGAATTATCGGTGATATTGATGTTTCAACAACACAAGATACTGGTTTGAGAATTAACAACCCTAAAACAAAAACAAAGAAAAATGCGGTTACACCTGTTGAACAGTTGAATAACAAAACTTTTTACATCGCATCTGGAAGAAATAAAAATATCCAAGTAATAAGTTCAAATTCCAAAACTCCTGAATATACACTTGAACAAGACGGAATTATCAATGATATGAAGTGCTATAATGGAGAATTTTTGCTTGTTACTTATTTCGATTCTAAAACATTGAATGTAATTTCTTTGAAAGACGAAAAAGTTATCAAAGAAGTCCATTTTGACGTTGTTCCGGAACAAATCGTTATTGATAACAATAACAAAATTGCCTATGTTTCAGCAGGTTCAAATTCAAGTATTTATATCCTAAATCTTGAAACAATGACATTAAAGAAACAATTAAAAATCAACGGAATGTGCGAAAAATTAACACTTTCAGAAGATGGAACAAAAATGTTCTATGTTGATAGAAATAAAAACGACATTTGGGCAATTGAACTTGATAACAATTATTTGCTAAAAAATATCGGAAGTTTTCCTAATATTTCAAAAATTGCCTATGTGAACGGCAAAATTTACATTATTAGCCGAACTCAAAACAGGTTAGCAATTGTTGATTACGAAACAATGGGCTTGATGTCAGAGTTGGAGGTTTGCGAAAAACCTGTAGATATGTATGTCCACAATGGCGAATTATACATATTAGGTGCTGCGGAAAACTTGGTTGAAGTTTTAAATACCCAAGATGATGTTATTACGGATAAATTTTTCTTGAATACAAATGCTTTCGCAACAAATATTTCTCCAATAGAAAATACAGATATGATAATGATTACCAATGCTCGTTCAGGTCTTTATTCCGTGATTGATACCACAAGCAAGGATATTGTGAAAACAAGCCCTTTAGATGTTCCTGTTCGAACAATAGTAATTACAGATAAGGTGAAAACAATAAAATGATAATTGATACATTTGATACAACAACACAAGAAGTCTTAAAAGAACTTGAAAAAACACAAAAACAGTTTTGGAACATTTCTCGTCCAACGGCTGAATTTTTGTATAATTTGATAGTTGATTCAAAATCTAAAAGTGTAGTTGAAGTTGGGACATCAAATGGTTATTCCGGAATTTGGATTGGCAAAGCTTTGAAACAAACTGGTGGAAAGCTTACCACTATTGAGTTTTATGACAAAAGACTTGATATTGCAAAAGAAAACTTCCAAAAATGTGGAGTTGCAGATATTATTGATACCCGAAAAGGTGATGCTGCAACAATTTTGGAATATTTACCGGAAGACTTTAGGATTGATTTTGCATTTGTTGATGCAAATAAAGCCCAATATATCAAATTTTTCCACCTAATTGAACCACATTTGAATATTGGTGGTTATATAGCTTGCGACAATGTAATTTCGCATGCCACAAAAGTTCAGACATTTATAGATGATATAAATGCAAATCCGAACTATGAAAATGTCGTTTTGCCACTGCCTGCAGGTTTATCTTTGGCAAAAAAACTAAGATAAATTTTAAGTGTTTATTGATTTGAAAAAGGAGAAAAAAATGAGCGAAGATTGTATTTTTTGTAAAATAATAAATGGTGATTTTGGAACAGAATTTGTGTATGAAACTGAAAATACTGTTGTTTTCAATGATATACACCCAAAAGCACCGGTTCACATGTTAGTATGTCCTAAAAAGCATATCGCCTCCTTAAATGAACTTGAAGATAAAGAATTAATGGCAGAACTTTTACAAACAGTAAAAGATGCTGCAAAAAAAGCCGGCTTAAGATCTTATAAAACCCAAATTAACACTGGAAAAGAAGCAGGACAGGAAGTTTTCCATTTGCATATCCATGTTATGGGCAAAAAAAGTGCATAAATATATTATACACCAATCGGCAAACAGCTTTACTATCAAAAGGATTAACCTTTAGGAACTTTTACTGTTCCCGAGCTTGAACCTTAACCGATGAATCTATTATATCATACGTTCTCAAAATCCGTCAAGATACTACGTATGTAGTTATGCTACCAACTATGGTGAAACTTGAGACAGTTATTAATTAAGGCAATAAGGGAATAGGTTCTTTACGGTTATATTATTCCCTCCCTGATTAGGGACACTAGCTGAACCGGCGAAGAATCTCATAACTTTCTATGTTCACTTTTTCTTTTTGATTTCGATGCAAAAAGAAAAAGTGGAACCGAAAAAGAAAAACACGAATGATTAAAT
>JBNMKP010000034.1:0-10548 GCA_050874405.1 bacterium | reverse complement strand
TAAAAAGTTGTTGGATTTTCTATCAATTTCATGTGAATTTGCTTCTTAACTTTCAATATTATATATTTTGTACTGCCAAAATATCCGGCAAACATTATTGATGATGCGCAAATCCAAGCAATTGGACCGGCATAAAACATTCCGATATATCCAAATTTGACAGACAAATATATTGCTGCAAATACACGAGCAAAAAGTTCAAACAAGCATGCCATAAATGGAAAGAAAGTTTCGCCCATTCCTTGCAATGCATTTCTGTATATAAAAATTTGCCCTAAGAAAAAGTAAAATATTGTACTGATTAACAAATATTGGTGAGCAACATTTATTACATGCTCAGATGCCGTTCCAATAAATTCTCCAACAATATTTGTTCCCCAAATTCGCATAATAAAAGCCATTATTATACTTATAGCTAAATTTATTGTTGAAGTTTTTATAACTCCTAAACGAATTCTTTTGAATTTTTTAGCACCGAAATTTTGTGCTACATAAGCGGCTAATGCAACCCCAAATGACATCATAGGAAGAGTTGCAATTTGTTCAATTCTAAGAGCTGCTGTCAGAGCAGCAATTACGTCTGCTCCAAATGTGTTGCACACCCCTTGAATAACAATAATGCTTATACCAATCAATGAGAATTGAAAAGCCATAGGCAAACCGACATTCAAATGTTCCCATACTGATTTCCAAAAATTTTTGTCTATCTTAATTTTCCAATCGTCTTTTGTTAAACATAATATCGGAAACTTATATTTGATAAGGATTAAACACAAAATAACCGAAATGCCTTGGGATAAAATCATTGCAACAGCAGACCCAGGAACACCCCAATGTAAATCTTTAACAAAGAATATTGCAAGAATAATATTTGCAATTGATGAAACGATTAAATAATATAATGGAGTTTTGCTATCACCTAAAGCCCTGATTATACTTGCAAGCATATTATACATAGTTGAAATAATTAAACCTATAATAACAATTTCCACATACCAATATGCATCATGATAGATTTCTTGTGGAACACGCATAGCATGTAAAATCGGGTTCATAAAAATAGTAGAAAATATCGAAAATAACACCGTTACAATTGTGCTAAGTATTGTTGAAACAACAACGGAGTCTTTCACTCCATCTAAATTTTTTGCTCCGTATCTTTGTCCTGTAACAACAGCAAAACCATTTGTTAGGCCTACAATCACAAACATTACAAGGAAAAATATTGGAGCAACTGCACCAATTGATGCAAACTGTTTAACACCAAGTGTTCTTCCCACGATAACTAAGTCTGCGACATTATACAATTGTTGGAATATATTCCCGATAAGTAATGGAATTGAGAATAAAATTATGTGTTTTAAGGGATTGCCCTTTGTCATATCTGTAATCATAAATCGTTCTCTCTTTATTATTTTATGAGGTAAAACTATTGTTGAGTGTATTTTTTGCCAACCAATTCATCTGGCATAAATTGTTGGTCATAATCCGGATTATCTGGGGTGTAAACATATCCGACACCGAATCCGTATTTTGAAGCATCTTTATAATGGGCATCTCTAAGGTGCATTGGAGGTGCAAAATCAAGTCCGGCTGAAATATCAGAAAGAGCAGAGTCAATTGCACAAACAGCTTCGTTTGACTTCTTTGCTCTTGCAACATAAATTACAGCCTGAGCAAGTGGAATTCTTCCCTCGGGAAGTCCTAAAAGTTCAACTGATTTATATGCATTTAATGCAATATTGAGTGCATTTGGATCTGCATTTCCAATATCTTCTGATGCACATGTAATTAGTCGCCTTGCAATAAATCTAGGATCTTCACCGGCAACAATCATTTTTGCAAGATAATAAATCGCCGCATCTGCATCTCCGCCTCTCAAACTTTTTTGAAAAGCAGAAGCACAATCATAATGCTCTTGTTGAGAATATCTGGTATTTCTTTGTTGACAAATTTCTTCAATTGTTTTGACAGTCAAAATTCGTTTATTATCTTTTAAATCACTTGCAAAATATGCATTTTCTACAATATTTAATGCATACCGAGCATCACCCCTTGCAAGATTTATAATAAAATCTAAAACTCCGCTTTCGCATTCCATCAATGTATAATGAGTAGCAAGATAGCTAAATCCTTTTTTAATAATTTTTGCCATACTTTCATCATTTATCGGGTTAAGTCTTACAACTTGTACTCGAGAAAGCAAAGCTGGAACAACTTGAAATGATGGATTTTCTGTTGTTGAACCAATCAAAAATAACGTACCATTTTCAAGATGAGGTAAAAGAGCATCTTGTTGAGTTTTTGAATATCTGTGAATTTCATCAATGAACAAAATAGTTTTTTGTCCTGCTCGAAGAGATTCTTTTGCCTTTTCAACAGCATCTTTGATATCTTTAACGCCAGATGTCACAGCGGAAATTTCAATAAAATTTGCATTTGTTTTTGTTGCAATAAGTCTTGCTAGTGTTGTTTTGCCACACCCTGGAGTTCCCCAGAAAATCATTGAAAACAATCTATTTGTTTTAAGCAAGTTTAAAATCGGACTATTAGGAGAAATTACATTACTTTGCCCTAAAAAATCTTCTATTGTTTTTGGGCGAAGAATTTCTGCTAATGGTATTTGCTTATTTTGATTTTCAAGTTCCGTAAATAAATTATTCATAGTATAATTATAGCAGGGGTAAATTTATTTTACAAAGGAATATTTATTTTGAATAAAAATTTTTGGATTGTTATAGTTTCAACGTTTTTAATATTAACCGGAATCTTTTTTATTTTTAATAAAAAACAAGATAATAATGAAGTCGTATTCTGGACATTGCAAATGAATGACTTTGCACCATACATAAACGGGGTAATAAAAGATTTTGAAACCGAAAATCCAAACATAAAAATTAAATGGGTAGATGTTCCGTTTTCTGAAGGGGAAAAAAGAACTCTAGCATCTGTATTAAGTGATAATCCCCCAGATTTAGTAAATTTAAATCCGGATTTTTCTTCAACATTAGCTCACAAAGGTGCGTTATACGAAATTCCGCAAAGTAAAACTACCCAATTTAATAAAGAAATTTTAAACTCTCTAAAAACAAATGGAAAAATTTATTCTATTCCTTGGTATGCAACTAGTGCTATCACAATTTATAATAACGCACTACTTAATCAAGCTGGGATTCAAGTTCCGAAAACATATTCAGAAATCGAAAAATTTGCACCAATTGTTAGAAAAAATACAAATGCATTCATTGTACTTCCAAATATAACAGAAAACGATACAATGCTAAAAATTTTGAATAAGTACGGAATTACAAATTATACTCAACTTGCAACTAATAAATCAGTACAAGTTTTTAATATGTTTAAATCCATGTATGCAAAAAATTTAATTCCAAAAGAAACTGTAACGATGACTCTTCAAGAATCATTAGAAAAATATATGTCAGGAAATATTGTTTTGCTTGGTGCAGGAGCGAACTTCTTGAATATGATTAAAGAAAATGCCCCATCAACTTACAAAACAACAGATGTTGCCCCTCAAATTGTTGGAGAACTTGGACAAAATGATTTTTCTTTGATGAATTTTGTAATCCCTATAAAATCAAAACACAAAGAGGAAGCATTAAAATTTGCACTATTTTTAACAAATAATAAAAATCAATTAGAACTAGCTAAACTAACCAATGTTCTTGCCGTAAACGAAGAAACATTACAGAATGATTTCTACACAAGATATGACAAAAATGATTTAATGTCTAAAGCAAGAGTAATTAGTGCAAATCAATTAAACAAAGTTCAACCGGTTTTTAGAACTCAAAAAGGACAAAAAGATATAAACAATTTAATCAATGCTTCTGTTCAAGAAATACTTTTAGGGAAAAACGATACTAAAAAAATCTTGACCAAAACAGCCAAAGATTGGAAATCATTAAACGATTAATATAAAAAGGAGAAATAAATGAAAGCTGTAGTATTTACAAAAGATAACGAATTAAAATTAGTTAATGACTATCAAAAACCAATTCCTAAAAAAGGAGAAGCTTTAGTAAGAGTTACTTTAGCAGGAATTTGCAATACAGATTACGAAATCACAAAAGGATATATGGGTTATGACGGTATCTTAGGACACGAAGCCGTTGGTATTGTTGAAGAAGTTAATGGGGAAGACAAATCTTTAGTAGGCAAAAGAGTTGTGCCGGAAATCAGTTATGGTTGCAAAGACCCAAATTGTCCTTGGTGCGCTGAAAAATTATACCGACACTGCCCAGATAGACACACTTTAGGCATCTTTAGAAAAGATGGTGTTTTTGCAGAATACTTTACTATGCCGACAGAAGTTTTATTTGAAGTACCTGAAAATGTTCCTGACTGTCAAGCGGTGTTTGTAGAACCTCTTGCCGCAGCTTTGGAAATTACAGAACAACATCACATCAAACCATTTGAAAAAGTTGTTGTTTTAGGAGATGGCAAATTGGGTTTAATTACAGCTCTAGCCCTTAATGCTCAAAATATTGATGTTACTTTGGTTGGCAAACATCAAAATAAACTTGATATCGCAAAAGGTCAAGGAGTTCAAACTTCATTATTAAATGATTTTCCAATTGAGAAAAAATACGATGTTGTAGTTGAAGCAACAGGTTCTATTTCAGGATTTGAAACAGCTTTGGCATTAACTAAACCTCGTGGAGTTTTAGTTTTGAAAAGTACAGTTGCTGCATCAAAAGAATTCAACTTAGCACCTATCGTAATTGATGAAATCACTGTTTTGGGTTCTCGTTGCGGACAATTCCCTGCAGCATTGAGAATGCTAAAATCTGAAAGAATTGACTTTTCACCACTAATTTCAGCTAATTATTCAATTGATGATGCAATTGAAGCTTTTGAAAAAAATAAAGAAAAAGAAACATTAAAAGTACTTTTGCAATTTTAGTTTGGAATAAGTCAATATGAAAACAAATATTTATGCCATTACTGACTCTCATCAAGAAAGCAGAAACTTGTGTAGATTATTGAGTGAAATTTACAATTACGAAAAGGGATTGAATAATCCCTTTTTGGTGTTGGATTGCGGAGATTTGTTTAAAGGAATTTACGAAAAAGATTTGTCCGTAAATTCTTATATCAAATTAAAACAACTACTTCCCCAAGCTCAAATTGTTATGACGTTAGGCAATAATGACTTTGGATTTTATCAACCTGATTTTGAGTACTTGAAATCAACTATTGAAAAATTTAAAGAAAATGGTATTTATTTTGTTTGCGGAAACATTTTTGATGAAAAGACAAACACTCATTCAAAACTTGTGCCAGAGTACAAAATAGTAAATATAAATGGTCAAAAAATTTTGATAACAGGTTTTTGCGTGAATACAGCTTGTGCTAAAAAATTTGGTTATAATCTGGTTTCACCAGTTGAATGTTTTGAAGAAGTTATAAAATCTGTCAAAGAACCTTATGACAAAATTATTGTTTTAAATCATCATTGGTATCCTTATAGCAAGGATTTGAAAGAATTTGCAACTTCCATTGGTATAAATGTTGATTTGATAATAGGAGGTCATGAGCATTCCCCAATCAAAGCAGACTTTGAAAATAATATATTTTATCCATTTTCATTTGCAAGAAGTATGTATAAAATGACGTTAGATGAAAAATTTGAAAATATAGAAGAACTTCCGGTGGAAAATTTTGAAATTCTTCCAGTTTTTGAAAATCCAATTAAAGAATACGAAATTAAAACACATCTACTTGATAAAGTTGCAGACAGAGTTTTAGATTTGCCTAAAAAATATTCTGAATTTTGCCCTCTTGGAACTTTTATCTCTGATAATATGCGCCGAATCGGACAAACAGATATTGCATTCCATTCTACAGGCTATACAATGGCACCATTATTTTTAAAAGATAGCCCAATAATTACAAATTATGACTTGAAACGAGTAATTTGTGCAGGAACAGAGATTGAAAAAATAGATATTACAGTTGAACAATTAAAAAAAGTTTTTGAAAATGCAACTAAAAATAGAATGTACAAAAGTCAGGGAAATTCAAGATTTATTCAATGTTCTCAAAATGTAAAAGTTACAGGAATGGGGAATGTAAAAAATAAAACCTATCAAATCGTGCAAATAGAAATTAATGGAGAGAAATTATTAGACGAAAATGCAAATCCTCTTGATAAATCAAGAACTTTTACTGCAACCATTGACCCATATATTGGGAAAGGGGAACAAGGCTTTGAAATATTGAAAGATATTCCAAAAACAAAAATATTGATTAATGGTAAAGGAGTAAAAATCAATGATTTATTTAGAAATTCTCTAATATCTTATGCTCAAAATCCACCTCAAAACCCTGAATATCCCAAAGCTATAATGGTTGATTTGTAAATATAGTGTAAAATAAAAGTTTTTATGCTATAATTCAACTATATTGTTTAATAAGGAGACATATTTATGCATACAGAAGAAAGAACATTTGTTGCAGTTAAACCTGACGGAGTACAAAGAGGATTAATTGGCGAAATTATTAAAAGATTTGAAACTAAGGGTTATAAAATTGTTGCATTAAAAATGATTCAAGTAACTGATGCTCAAGCAAGAGCACATTATGAAGAACATAAAGACAAACCATTCTTCCCAAGTTTAATCAAATATCTTCAAAGCGGTCCGATTGTTGCAATGGTTGTTCAAGGATATAATGCTGTAGCAGGTGTTAGACACCTTATGGGTTCAACAGTTCCGGATCAAGCAGAAGTTGGAACAATCAGAGCTGATTTTGCACAAGTTAAGGAATACAACATCGTTCACGGTTCTGACAGCTTGGAAAGTGCTGAAAGAGAAATTAAAATCTACTTCACAGAAGATGAAATTTGTAAAACTTCGAAATCAATGTCTGAACTTGTTGTAGAACATTTAGATGCATAGATTTTAATTAATAAATTATGAAACATTAGCCGAAATAACTTTATTTCGGCTTTTAAAATAAGGTTAAGTATGAATTATATTTTTTACTTTTTGATAGTTATATCTGTTGTCATTGGAGCAATTAATGGTAAGCTCCAAGACGTAGTGAATTCTATTATGTCCGGAGCAGAATTGTCTGTCAAAATAGCATTTTCTTTAATTGGTATTATGGCTTTTTGGCTTGGAGTTATGCGAATCGCAGAAAAATCCGGACTAATTGATTTTATTTCAAAAATGCTTCGCCCAATAACAAAAGTTTTGTTCAATGAACTTCCACCGGATTCTCCTGCAATCGGAGATGTTGCAATGAATTTCACTGCAAATGCTTTTGGACTTGCAAATGCTGCAACACCTTTTGGAATAAAAGCAATGGAAGAACTACAAAAAGAAAGCAACGATAAAACAACTGCAACAAATTCTATGTGTTTATTTTTAGGAATGAATACTGCAGGTTTCCAACTTATCCCAACGACCGTTTTGGCTGTTCTTGTTGGCATTGGTTATAAAAATCCGACAGAAATTATTGCTCCGACTCTTTTAGTTACATCAATTGCGTTTGTATCAGCGATTGTCATGGCAAAAATCGGACAGTACTTGAGCAATAACCCATTAAGATTGAAAAAAGTTAAGGAGGAAGCAAATGACTAAAATTCTTAACTTGATTTCGCTTTGGGCCTTACCTGTAATTATTTTAACGGCACTAACTTGCGGAATAGTAAAAAAAGTCCCGATTTATGAGGAGTTCACAGAAGGGGCAAAAGATGGATTTAAAGTTTCAGTCAAAATTATCCCTTATTTGGTTGCAATTATTGTAGCTATTTCAATGCTTAGAGCAAGTGGGGCAATCGAAATGCTTGCAAGCTTTTTAGCTCCGGTTTTAACTAAATTCAATGTTCCGGCTGATACTTTGCCATTGATGATTGTTCGCTCTTTATCTGGTTCAGGAGCTTTAGGAATTTTTTCTGATATCGCAAATAATTTAGGACCTGATTCTTACGCAACAAAATTAGCAGCGATAATGGTTGGAAGTAGTGAAACTACATTCTACGTGCTTGCAGTCTATTTCGGTGCAGTCGGAATTAAAAAAATCAGATATGCTCTTGTTGTAGGATTACTTGCAGATTTAGTCGGAATTATTGCAGCAATTTCAGTTTGCCATTGTATGTTTGGCTAACATCAAGCCAACTTTGAGTGTATTCACTTATTTCGTTTTTGACAATTTCACGAACCAAAGTTGCATAGTTAATATTAATACAGTCTAACTTTTCAAGTCTTTCAACAACATAACCTTTACTACCGCAGTTGTGACAAAAGTTTTCCAGTGGAACAACTTCACCATTTCTAACCGTTGCAACTTCTTTCATTCCACAACATGCGCAACGTACCAAATACCATTGATTTTCAATCAATTCACCACAATCTGGGCAATAGCAAATGTCTTGGTCAATTGGCACATTGCTATGCTTACATTTTTTTGCTAATCCAAATATCTCACTCCAAATCATATCTCATATTTAATGATAAATTTTACAAGGTCAATTATTTTAAACATCAAATTGTTTAATTATTTTGTATATGATTTGTTTATTTTCACTAGATTGATTCTTTATAATATTCAAAATTTTAGTTTCTATTCTGTGTCATCAGCAAAATAATCAAAATCAAAAAAATCTTCCGGACGAATAGAAAACGTTTCAATAATATTAAGTACTGTTTGCATTGATGGATAACTCTTTCCATTTTCAATATTACTTAAAGAAGATGGTTCAATTCCGATTTTTTCACTGAAAAATTCTTGCGTAAGTCTAGATTTTTTTCGTATTTCTTTAATTTTTTGCCCTATTTGAAATTTGTTGTCTTTCATAAATTCTCCTACTTTTGATAGGATAAATTCACTATGTACAAAATTACATAATGTAAACACCATAAATAGATTGACATTATAAGGTATAATAGATAAAATTATAATGAGAACAATATATTTTAGAGAGGTTTATTATGTTAACATCAAATTTTAGAAGAAAAAATGGAGGTTTCACATTAGCAGAAGTGCTAATCACCCTTGGCATAATTGGTGTAGTTGCGGCAATGACAATACCTAATCTCATTACTAATTACAAAGCCAAAAGACTTCGTACACAATTTTTGAAATCATATTCTGTTTTGCAACAAGCATTTAAACAAATGGAATCAGATGATGTTTCTCTTGACCCAACATTGTATGGTAAAACAGCACAAACAAAATTTTATAGAACTTTCATGAATTATTTACAAGCACCCATGGACTGTGGAGAAAATTCAGCAAATAACAAAAAAGAATCTTTACCCTGCTACAACTTGAATGATAATACAAAAATGAAAAGCTATAAAAACTATAATAATAAATCTAACGTTTCAACATTCTTACTTGATGATGGACAAATTGTCTTGCAGGACGGAAGCCAATTATTCTTTGAAAATGATCTATCAACAAATTATATATGGATTTCTGTAGATTTGAATGGCTATAATAATCCACCAAATCGCTGGGGATATGATTTATTTACTTTTCAATTTTTAGATGAAGAACTTCGCCCAATGGGAAATGCAAAAACTCAATATAACAACTTAACTATATATTGTGATAAAACATCAAATAACGATTATAACGGTATTGCTTGTGCACAAAAAGCTAAAGATGATACAGACTATTTTAAAAAGCTAGTCAAAGAATTCAAATAGATATATTAACAAATGTAACAGAAAACCTTAACTCTGAAATTAGACATTTTCAAAATACTTTATATAAGTAAGAGAGATAAAAATAAGAAGAGGTAAGAGATATGTCTATTGCGAATTTACAAGAAAAATTGTTATTCTACACAAGACAAAAAAGTCAAATCAACTTGCAATTGTCAAACATTCAAATGAATCAATTATCAGCTACAAGATCATCTGCTACTAAACAGCAAGAATATAACCAAAAACTTTCAGCTCTATATTATGATGAAGATTATGGCTACGGTACTGAAGAATATTCAGAAATGTTACTTCAACTTCAAAATGAACACGAGTTTGAATTATCAACCTTAAACTCTTGGGAATCTGAATTAGACTTGCAAAAAGAAAATTTGGAAACTCAATTGAATGAAATTACCGGTTATGAATCAGCTTGGCAAAAATTATTGATGACAAATATTAAGAACGAATTTTCATATGGAGGGACAAGCAGTAAATAGAAACTAAAAATTAAATAGTCAGAAGAGACAAAAAGAGCGGATTTATTAAATCCGCTCTTTTTGTATTTAAAATTATTGGTCTAAAACTATGCTTTAGCACCTGATTTAGAAATAATTTCTTCTTCGATGTTCTTAGGAACTTGTTCGTAGTTGTGGAATTCCATAGAGAATGTACCACGACCTTGAGTGTTTGATCTCAAGTCTGTAGCGTAACCGAACATGTTAGCCAATGGAACAAGTGCTCTAACGATAACGTTTCCAGTGTTTCCTTGAGGTTCTTGACCTTCAACACGACCACGTCTTCTTGAAATATCACCGATGATTGTACCAGTGAATTCATCAGGAATTTCGATTTCAACTTTCATCAT
>JBNMKP010000033.1:0-10587 GCA_050874405.1 bacterium | reverse complement strand
TTCCGTGGCTTTATATTTTGTACTACGGAATTGAGTTATTAGAAAGATTTTTCTTAACTCATATCAACTTTTTGATTCGTTTGATTCAAAAATTAGGGGCACTTTTCGGGGTTGTAATCTCTACCCTCCCAGAATGCGGATATCAGGTTATTGCCAGTACATTTTATTCAAGAAGAATGATGTCTAGAGGAACACTTTTGGCTTTTTATATCGCATGTTCAGATGATGCGTTGCCGTTATTATTTATGGATTTGAGCAAAGCTTTTGTAATAATTCCAATCATTGTAATAAAAATTGTTGTGGGTATTTTTGTTGCATATTTTGTTGACATGGTTTCTGTAATTTTCCGCAGAAAAAAAAAGATTATGGAAGATATTAATGCAATTAACACTGATTTGAATGAACCTGCTTGTTGTCACCATAGAATTCAAACTGTTGAAAACCCTCCATATTGGTGGCTTCACCCACTTACGCATACGTTCAACATGTTTATGTTTACATTTTTATGTTTGGCATTTTTCAATTGTGCAATATTGCATTTCGGGTCTGTGGAAAATTTGTCTAACTTCTTGTTAGGTAATACTCCATACCAACTTATTGCAACTGCATTTATCGGTTTGATTTCAAATTGTGTAACTTCTGTATTTTTGGCACTTGCTTATGTAAAAGGTATAATTGGTTTTCCGGCATTGTTGTCAGGTTTGATATCTACAACAGGTTTGGGTTTAATTACACTAGCTAAAAGACAACAAAAAAGTAAAGATAATCTTTTAATTGCGACAATCCTTGTCGTTACTGCAATAGCTACAGGTTTTGCGGTGTATTACAATATGCAACTTATAGATGTTCTAAAAGATTTCTTTATTAGATAAGGGAAAACAAAATGCACGATATATTACAGTTTATAATTCATGGTTATAATTTTTTATCAGAACTTCCGACAAATTTGATTGAACCGATTACGTTTTTACCAGAGTGGAGTAAAGACGCAATTGCTGATAGTATAAATCTTGTACCGTTTTTATTTGTTGTATTTTTGATTATTGAAGTTATTGAACAGTATTTCACAAGGAAAAAACATTTATTTGTTTTTTATATAAAAAAAGTTGGTCCGTTATTTGGAAGTTTGTTTGCATCAATTCCACAGTGCGGGTTTTCAGTAATTGCAAGTACTTTGTATGTCAGAAGAATTTTGAGTAGAGGAACTCTTTTGGCCGTGTATCTTGCAACTTCTGATGAAGCAATTCCGGTACTGTTGACTTATCCGAGTAAGATTTATTTAATTCTTCCGATAATTTTAATTAAGGTAATTATTGCTGTAATTGTCGGGTATTTTGTTGATTTACTCATTACATATAAGGCGAAAGAACCTGTTCCGGAGAAGAACGAATTGCCCGCTGATGTTGAAGTTGAACAAGAAACAGGTTGTTGCCATCACCATCTTGTTGATGCTTCCAAAACTAAGGAATTTTGGTATCACCCATTGAAGCATACTTTTAATATTTTCTTATTTATATTAATAGTGTCTTTGGTTTTGGCATTTTTGATTTCAAAAGTCGGGACGGAAGAAAATTTGGCAAGATATTGTTTGATGAATTCGCCTATTCAACCGTTCTTGGTTTCATTGTTGGGGCTTGTTCCAAATTGTGCAATCTCTGTAATGCTGACTTTGTTATTTGTAAAACATACAATCAGTTTTGGGTCATTGATTGCCGGATTGAGTACCGCCGGAGGGCTTGGAATTTTAGTATTATTAACTAAAAACAAGGACAAAAAAGATACTGCAATTATTATTGGAACTTTGGTTGTTGTAAGTTCAATTGTTGGTTTGATATTCCAATACAATGTATTCAATATAAATCATATCTTTAGTTTTATAGGAATTCAGTTATAATTTAAGGATTTAAATATGACTCAAAAATCAGAAAAGTTTCAAAAAGCTTTTTCGTTGCATCAACAAGGAAAACTTACAGATGCAAGAGATTCGTATATGGAAATTCTGAAAGATGAACCGCAAAATGCTGAAGTGTGGGATTTACTAGGTGTTTTGTATTATCAAGTTAAAGAGTATTTGGAAGCTGAATTGTGTATAAAAAAAGCAATTGAGATTAAACCTGAAATCTATTATTTTGAAAACTTGGCAAAATTGTATTTAGATAAGGGTGATTTTGAACTTGCGATAAAGTATTATGAAAGTTTAAGTGAAGAATTCCCGAAAAACTATGAATATCAATTTAACCTCGCAATGGCATACAAAAATCATCACGACTGGGAAAGAGCTAAGACTGCATATAAAAAAGCTATTGAACTGAATCCGAAAAGTCACGAAGCTTATTTTAATTTGGCATATCTTTGTTTCAATGAAAACAGACCGCAAGATGCTGTTGAGTGTTATAAAAAAGCGCTAGAAGTTAAACCAGATGATTGGGAATCTTCTTATTTCTTAGGTTTGGCCCAAATGCAGGTTAAGGATTACAAAGACGGGTTGAAGAATTTTGAATCAAGACTTTGCAGGTATAGTGCAATTGTTTCGCAAGAGAAAACTTATCCGCATTTGATGAAGGATAAGCCACTTTGGACAGGGAAAGAAGATTTGTCTGATAAGATTTTGTACACGTATTATGAAGCAGGTTTTGGTGATATGTTGATGTTCTACAGATACATGCCTCAACTTACAAAAATGTGCAAAAAAGTTATTCTAAAACCGCAAAAAGAACTTGCACCATTATTTAGGGAAAATTCTTATGGCGCTGAAATAATGGAATTGTATGATTTTGAAAAAGATGTTTATTTCGATTATCATTTACCGTTTTTGAGTTTGCCTTATACTTTAGGAATTTATGGTGATAAAACTTTTGTACACCATGATGATGGGTATTTAAAAGCAAATCCTGCAAAGGTTAAATATTACAAAGAAAGATATTTCAATAATGACAAATTTAAAATTGGAATTAAATGGCAAGGAAATACTTTCTACGACAAGGAAAGAGTTTTGAGAGTGGAAGACTTTTTCAGACTTTTTGAACTTCCGAATACTCAATTTTATTCTTGTCAAACATTTGATGGCTCAGAAGAATTTGAAAAAATTAAAGATAAATATAACGTAATTGATTTAGGCAAAACTTTTTCTAATTTTTCAGATACTGCAGGCGCTATTGAAAATATGGATTTGGTAATCTGTAATGATACGTCACTTGCTCACCTTGCAGGTGCGATGACAAAACCTTGTTGGGTGTTGCTTCCATATATTTATAATTGGCGCTGGCATGATGATTTAACACATTGCGATTGGTATGACAGTGTGAAAATATTTAGACAACGTGATCACGGGGATTGGGATAGCGTCTTTAATCCTGTTGAAGAAGAGTTGAAAAAATTGATTTAGTCAAAAAATTTGCCGATAACATAATTTTGTCATATACTAAAACTGCTATGAAAAATACAAGACAAACAAATATAAATATCCACAGAGATGCTTGGGTAGAAATAAATATTTCAAATTTAGAAAATAACATAAGAGAGATTAAAAAGAACGTACCACAAGGAGTTAAACTTCTTGGTGTTGTAAAAGCTGATGCATACGGGCATGGTGCAACTATGCTTGCTCCAACTGTTTTGGCTAGTGGAATTGATATGCTTGGTGTTGCATCTATTGATGAGGGTGTAGATTTAAGACAAGCAAAGATTGATTGCGACATTTTGGTGCTTGGTGCTGTTCCTGTTTGGGCTATTGAAAGTGCTGTTAAAAATAATATTTCAATTGCTATATTTACAGATGAACACTTAAAAGCATGCGAACAAACTTACCAAAGAACCGGAATTAAACCGAAAGTTCATGTAAAAATTGACACCGGAATGAACAGAATCGGTGTTAGAGCAGATGTTGCAGTTGATTTTATTAAAAAAGTTCAAAATAGTGATTTTGTGGAATTAAAGGGAATTTTTTCACACCTTGCGGCTGCAGAAGAACTAGATAAAGCAAAAGAACAAATTCAAAAATGGAATAACGTAATCGATAACATTGATAGCAAAGGTTTGTTGTTGCATATTTTGAACACTGTCGGAACAATTTGTTACGATGTTCCAAATACAAATATGAGAAGAGTCGGAATTGCTTTGTATGGTTTGTATCCTGATTTCCCAGATGGGGTAGAATTCAGAGAACCAAAATTAAAGCAATTGATTTCATTAAAAGGTCGAATTGTTAATATTCACACTGCAAAAGATGGAGAGGGAGTAAGTTATTGTCATACGTTTACTGCGCATGGCGATAGAACAATTGCGACCGTTCCGCTTGGTTATGCAGATGGAATTCCAAGACTTTTGTCTAATAAAATTACAGGAACATTGAATGGTGTTGAAGTTCCACAAGTCGGGAATATCACAATGGATCAAATGATGTTTGATATTACAGGAGTTGATGCAACTGTTGGTGATGTGATTACGTTACTTGATGATGAAAAACATTCAATTGATGAGTGGGCAAAAATTCTGAATACAATCAATTATGAATTAACTTGCAGACTAAAAGTCAGATTACCGAGAGTTTATACAAGATAAGGATTTTTTATAATGGAAGAATTTGATTTAGGTATTGTTGGGGCAGGACCTGCCGGTTATACAGCAGCACTTCATGGGGCAAGCCTTGGGCAAAAAGTTGTTTTGTTTGAAAAAGATAACATTGGTGGTGTTTGTCTTAATAAAGGTTGTATTCCGACAAAATCTATTTTGCATTCTTCAACATTATACAAAAATATCAAAAATTCAGAAGATTTCGGCATAACTGTTGATGGCATTAAACTTGATTACGCAAAAGTAGTTGAGCACAAAAACAAAACTATCGAAAAATTGAGAAAAGGTATTGAACTTGCACTCAAAAATGCTAAAGTTACCGTTATTAGAAATGAAGCAAAAATTTTGTCAAAGAATGAAATCTCTGCTGGTGATGAAAATTTCAATTGTAAAAAAATAATTTGTGCTACTGGGTCTTCTCCAAAAGTGATTAAGGGCTTGGAATTTGATCATAAATTTTTGTTATCTTCAGATGATATTTTAAATTTAGTTGCCTTGCCAAAAAGTATTCTAATTGTTGGTTCTGGCGCAATTGGGATTGAATGGGCTAGAATTTTTTCAAACTTTGGGGTTGAAACAACAGTTGTTGAACTTGCTCCTCACCTTTTGCCATTAGCAGATATTGAGGTTTCTAAAAGGGTTGAAAGAATTTTCAAAACAAACAAAATAAAATTCTACACTCAAACTTCTGTGAAAGAAATTAATGGTAAAACTGTCACTCTTTCAAATGATGAAACTTTAAATCCCGAAATAGTTCTCGTTGCTGTTGGAAGAACTCCGAACAAGTGCGAAAAAGTTGACGGAGTTACATATATTGGCGATGTAACCGGTCAAATTCAACTTGCACATTTTGCAATCAAACAAGCTATTCAAGAAGTTGACCATGTTGAATTTCGCAAAGATTTAGTTCCTGCGGTTGTTTACGGAACACCTGAAATTGCGTGGGTAGGTAAAAGAGAACAAGACTTAGAAAATACTGAATATAAAAAATCTAATGTGCTAATTTCTTCTCTAGGTAAGGCTCAATGTGATGGAGAAACAGACGGTTTTATAAAACTTCTTTCTCAAAACGGGAAACTTGTTGGTGCTCATATTGTGTCTGTTGAAGCATCTGCATTAATTCAACAACTCACAATTGCTATCCAAAATGAAATTTCTATTGATAAACTAAAAGAAGTTTGTTTTGCTCACCCAACATATTCAGAGGGAATATTTGAAGCATTATTTAAGTAATAACAAAACAAAAGACCGGTCAAAGCCGGTCTGAAATGTGTGAGTAAATATAAATTTATAAGTTCTTTCTTATCTTATCTAAGCGAATAGGTCTGCAAACGGTCCGTTAGGATCTTGAATATTTGCTGCTACAGCACCATCTGCTGCTAATTTCATTGATGGCATTACAACATTATTCACACCGTTTGATACACTTGCAACTTGAGAAGCTGTTACTTTGTATGAATAACCTAAACTTGCCAAAATTGCGTTTGTGCTGTCTGCCAAAGCTTTGTCTTCTGCTGTGAATTTAGTGAAATTTACACCATACAAGCTTTGTGGGTTTTTAGTTAATAAATCTGTTTCATTTTCCAAACCTTTAAAGGTTGTTTCACTTTTTTTAATTTCCTTTGATTCTTCTGCTTTCTTAGCTTCTTGAGCATCTTGAGATGCTTTTTGACCGATAGCAAAGTTATAATTGTTATAACTGTTGAATCCATTAAACTTGATTGCCATTTCTCGGTTCTCCTTATATTTTACTCACATTATTAGATACGGCATTCAGTTTAATAATCTTTAATTAATTAGCTAAAATTTATAGATATTTGTTACATTACTTAATAAATTAAAAATGCAAAACAAAAGGTCAGTTTTTTAACTGACCTTATAAAATCATTGTGAGTAAACTTATTTAATTTAATATGGCTTAGCCAATTGCAAATAATTTAGAGAATTCCTCACCTGCAAGATCCCCTTTTGGAACACTTGTCAAGTTTGCTGCAACTGCACCATTTTCAGCAGATTGCATTCCCGGAAGTACTGTATTGTTTACTCCTGCAGTAACACTTGCAACTTGTGTTCCTGAAACCTTATAGTTTTTAAATCCTAATTCTTTCAAAATGTCATTTGTTGTT
Organism: bacterium; assembly: GCA_050874405.1. GTDB lineage: Bacteria > Cyanobacteriota > Vampirovibrionia > Gastranaerophilales > Gastranaerophilaceae > Zag111. The sequence continues at coordinate 3,889 of JBNMKP010000033.1, read as the reverse complement.
TGTGCAATTTCTTTATTTTCAATAGTTGATGGTGAAATTGCTGAATAAGGATTAATGTTATCTAAATCTTTTCTTCCAATAGAATTATTACCTTGAAAACTTAATAAAGGTTTTTGTTCTATTGTTTCAGCTTTTGTTGATTTAGCAGTTTTTTGTGCTGATAATTGACCGCTAATTCTATTTCCAACTGCTTTGTTGATTCCGTCTAATAAACCCATTTGTCGAATCTCCTTTGTTTACTCACTTACTCTCTTAGTGTAATGATTTTCCGTTCCGTTTATCGTTTTTGATTTCCATCTCGTATATATATAAAGTATTTCACTCGTAAATAATTGCCTTTTTAAAACCATTTATTAAGATTTCTTAATAAATTCTCGAAAACCTTTATCTACATAGCTTTTTAGAAGATCTTAATTTGAACAAGTATTTCAAATCTAGCCATTTGGCTAATAGTAATATGGCTAGGTAATGATAGTATATAAAAGGAGGAAATAATAAAATAGCTTTATGAGTAAGAGAATTAAGATGGATAATTTAACCGCTAGAGAATTAGAAGTTTTGCAATATGTTGCACAAGGTAAAACGAACAAAGAAATTGCTAAGATATTGGCAATTACAGATCATACTGTAAAAGCACACATTGCATCAATTCTTCGCAAAATTGGTGTAAAAAACAGATTGGAAGCTACTTTGGCAGCTGTTGTAAAGGGAGTTATTACTCCTCCTCGAGGCTAAGAACAGCCATAAATGCTTCTTGTGGAACTTCAACACTTCCTACAGATTTCATACGTTTTTTACCTTTTTTCTGCTTTTCAAGGAGTTTACGTTTACGGGAAATGTCACCACCGTAACATTTTGCAAGTACGTTTTTACGCATTGCTTTAATGTTTGTTCTTGCAATTACTCTTCCGCCTACTGCTGCTTGAATAGGTACTTCAAACAATTGGCGAGGAATAATGTCTTTTAATTTTGCAGTAAGTTTTTGACCTACATAAAAAGCATTGTCTTCATGACAAATTACAGAAAGAGCATCAACAACTTCTCCTGCAAGCATGATATCTAACTTAACAAGGTTTGAACGTTTGTATTCGCTGAATTCGTAGTCCAAACTTGCATAACCTTTTGTTCTTGATTTCAATTGGTCATAAAAATCTGTAATCACTTCGCTTAAAGGAATTTCGTAAGTCAAATCAACACGTACCTTGTCTAAATAGTGCATATTTTTGTAAATTCCACGTTTTGCTTGTGACAATTCCATTAATGTTCCGACAAATTCATTCGGAGTGATAATTTGAACTTTAACGTAAGGTTCTTCTATATAATCTCTATATTGAGCAGCCGGAAGATTTGACGGGTTGTCGATTTCAACAACTTCCCCATTTGTTTTGTGAACTTTATAAACTACAGATGGAGCAGTTGTAACAAGTGAAAGATTGTATTCTCTTTCGAGTCTTTCTTGTGCAATCTCCATGTGGAGCATACCCAAGAAACCGCATCTGAAACCAAACCCCAACGCATTTGATGTTTCAGGTTCAAACGTAATACTGCTATCGTTAAGTTTTAACTTTTCAAGAGCTTCTTTAAGGTCTGCATAATCTTCGTTATCAACAGGATACATACCGGAAAATACCATCGGTAAAGCTTCTTTATACCCTGGAAGTGGTTCAGAAGCTGGATTTTCAACGTTTGTAATTGTATCACCTACAAAACGAGTTAATTCCTTAATTGACCCTGCAAAATATCCAACATCTCCGCAAGTCAATTTTTGAACGGATTTTCTTGCAGGTGTTTGATATCCGAGTTCAACAACTTCATACTCTTTATTAGAAGCCATAAATCGAACTTTATCGCCAACAGAAATGCTTCCATCAACAACTTTGAAATAACAAACTGTTCCTAAGTATTGGTCATACACACTATCAAAAACCAATGCTCTTAATGGTTTATCTGAATTATCAACAGGAGCCGGAATATAATTTACAACGGCTTCCAAAACATCATCTATACCAATACCGGTTTTCGCACTTACAGGAATTGCCATTGAGGCATCAATTCCTAAAATTTCTTCAATTTCTTGTCTTACTCGTTCAACGTCAGCAGATGGTAAATCGATTTTATTAATAACAGGAATAATTTCTAAATTCTGTTCAATAGCTAAATAAACATTTGCCAATGTTTGAGCTTCAACCCCTTGTGTCGCATCGACAATAAGCAAAGCTCCTTCACAAGCAGCCAAAGACCTAGATACTTCATAAGAAAAATCAACGTGCCCAGGGGTATCAATCAAGTTTAATTCATAATCCTTACCGTCAGATGCTTTATAATTCATTCTGGCAGCGTTTAACTTAATAGTGATTCCTCTTTCACGTTCAATATCCATGGAATCAAGCAACTGTTCTTGCATATCACGTTGGGCTACAGTACCTGTTTTTTCTAAAAGTCTGTCAGCTAAAGTTGATTTTCCATGGTCAATGTGGGCAATTATACAAAAATTTCTTACGTTTTCTCTAGTTTTCATAATATTGATTATATCTTAAAAATAAACTATGTAAAATACCCAATCCCAAATCTTTGTTTTACAAATGTAACAAAATATTAACAACTACTACACATGTCCTAAAGTTTTTCTGAAATATTCCGAATACATATTTGTAAGGAAACAAAGGGATAAGTCTAATGAGTCTAAATGTAAATTACAATTCATTATACAAGAAAGGCATTGATACTTCTGTATTAAAAGATGTATCTCAAGAGATTTTACGTCGTGCCGCTCAAAAAAATTCCCAATATACTAATGCTACAACAACTCAACAAATCAACGTTGCAAAACCTGTAGAATTAGGTGTTGACTTATACCAAGGTAAAATTGATACATCTGTTCAAAAACAAATCGCAATGAACAATGCTCATCAATACAACTTTAACGAAACAGCATTAAAATCTATTCAATATTTGAATTCACAAGCTGCTATTACAAACAAAGTTGATGGCAAATATATGCCTGCAGTTAATGAAGTTGTTACAGAAACTCAAAAAGCAACTGAAACAAATTCTGCAACTCATTTTATCAGTATTTTCTCAGCAGCAGCTTCTAAAGACAGAGATGGTTCAAATCCGTTCTATCACGGAGAACTTCTTATGGGTAATTCTAAAAAAGAAGAAAAACACGATATCGAACCATTGAAAAGCATTTTTGCATAATAAATAAGATTCCTTAATTTCCTTTTTGTTTACATTTTTATTTTCCTAATATTCAATATCTCCCAACGAGGGGATATTTTTTTTAGCCAATCAGGTATTAAAATTTTTCTTAAAAAGTCCTAACATTTTAGTACTCAGAAAGGTTAGGGGATATAATGAAAAACAATATTTGGTTTATTATTGCGTGTGTTTTAGTATTTTTTGTAGGTTATAACATAAACGATGCTGCGGTGTCTTTTCCAAGATACAAAGTTGCAGTTGTTGATGTTTCGACTATTTTGACGAGTTCGCCTGAAATTCAATCTTTAAAGCAATCCCAAGATAAAAAAATGGAAGAATTGAATACACTTATTTCAAAGGCGCAAAATGAAATTGTTAATGAATCTGATAAAAATAAAGCTTTGCAAATGGAAACAAATTACCGTAAAGAGATTGAGCAAAAGAAACTTGATATGGACGAAGAATACAACTCTAAAATAACAGTGATTAATAATAAAATTAAGTCAATGATTTCGACTGAAGCTAAAAAATCAAACTATAATCTTGTACTTCCAACCGGCATGGTTATCCCCGGCGGTGATGATATTACAAATGATATCGTAAAAAGAATGAAGTAGGTGAATGGTGAGAGGTGGAAAGTCGGTTAAGGTTTATAGGAGATTATTGGGAATAAGGAAAAGGGCAATAG
>JBNMKP010000032.1:0-10634 GCA_050874405.1 bacterium | reverse complement strand
GGTTAATATCAAACGATCAATAATATTTATTGGGAAAAAGATTTAAGAATTTGAAAAATAACCTATTCTAATATATTATTAAAATGAAGAAAATATTTAAAAAGGAGATAATAATGGATATAAAGGCGGTTATTTTAGCTGCGGGAAAAGGTACTAGAATGAAATCTGTTACAACTCCAAAAGTTTTGCACCAAATTATGGGTAAAACTTTGTTGGGGTATGTTTTAGATAGTGTTAAAAATTTTGCAAGCGAAGAATTTGTTATTGTTGGACATCATGCTGAAGAAGTTGAAAAATTTGTAAAAGAAAATTATACAAATGCAAAAACGACTCTTCAATCTCCTCAACTTGGAACAGGTCATGCTGTTTCTATGGTTTGTCCGATGTTAAAGGATTATGATGGTATGGTGTTGATTTTGTGTGGAGATACACCGTTGATTACAGAAGAAACATTGAAAAGTTTTGTAGATTTTCACAAAACAAATAATTCAGATATTACTGTAATGAGTACAATTTTTGAAAACCCTACGGGTTATGGAAGAATTATTCGAGAAGATGATAGTTCTCTAAAATGTATTGTAGAAGAAAAAGATGCAAATTCTGAGCAAAAAGCTGTTAAAGAAGTTAATGCGGGAATTTATTGCTTGGATTGGGGGAAAATTAAAGATGCATTTTCTCAATTGAAAAGTAACAATGCACAAGGTGAATATTATTTAACGGATATTATTGCTTGGGGAAAAGAGAAAAACTTGAGTGTAAATGCTTATGTATTGGAGGATAGTGACCAAATTTACGGAATTAATTCTAGGTTAAATCTTGCTAAAGCTTCTAAAATGATGAACAAAAGAAACCTTGAAAAATACATGACAAATGGGGTTACAATTGTTGACCCTGATTCTACTTGGATTAGTGAAGATACAGAAATTGGTCAAGATACAATTATTTACCCATTTACATATATTGAGGGTGCAAATAAAATTGGTAAAAGTTGTAAAATAGGACCTTGCGCTCATTTGAGAGGTGGAGTTGAGGTTTGTGATAATGTAAAAGTTGGAAATTTTGTAGAGGTCAAAAAGTCTAAGATTTCTTCAAACACAAATGTTGGGCATCTTTCATATATTGGTGATAGTGAATTAGGCGAGCATGTAAATATTGGCGCTGGTACAATTACAGCCAATTACAATCCTTTGACAAAGGAAAAAACAAAAACAGTGTTAAAAGATAATGTAAAAATCGGTTCAAATACAGTTCTTGTTTCACCTGTAACTGTTGAAGAGGGCGCAAATGTCGGAGCGGGAAGTGTTGTGACTAAGGATGTTCCGGCATGGGCATTAGCTTTGACAAGAAGTCCTTTAAGGGTTATTGAAGATTGGGTTAAATCAAAACTCGGAGAATAATTAGATCGGATATTAGAAAGGCGGATTGAATATATATTCAATCCGCCTTTTTTAATTAGATAAAATTTTCTAATTATTCAACTTCGATTGCTCCAACTGGGCATGCATCAGCTGCTTCTTTTACAGAATCAGCGTTATCTGCAACAGCTGCTTCATCTACAACAGCTTTATCTTCGATTGAAAATACAGCGTCACAAATTGATTCGCAAGCGCCGCAAGCAATACAACTGTCATTAATAGTTACGTTCATTTTATTTCTCCTTATTTTTTTACAACTCGTGGAAAATATCCACTACTGAAATTATATAACAAAAAAATAAATTTTTCCAAAATATTTTTTTATATTAAATCCAATCTTTGATGAAACTTGCGATTGTATCAAAACCTTCAATTTCGCCAAGATTTCCGTTAGATGGAAGAGATTTTGAATACATCAAGAACGGAACTTTTTCTCTTGTGTGGTCTGTTCCCGGAACTGTTGGGTCACAACCGTGGTCTGCGGTTACGATTAACAAGTCGTATTCGTCCATAGAGTCCATAATTGGTCCTAGGTATGTGTCAATTTCTTCAATTGCTTTTCCATAACCTTTTGCATCATTTCTGTGACCATAAAGCATGTCCGTGTCAACAAGGTTCGTGAAAATCATTTCAACATTGTTGTAAGATTTTCCTTTTTCGTACGCAATATCTTCAAGTGGTAATTCATGGCGAACAGCTTTTAATGTCAATTCGAGCCCTTCTTTATTTGAACCTGTGTGGATTGCGTGTGTAATTCCTGATTTAGAGAAAATATCTTCAATTTTTCCGATTGCAACAACTTTTCCGCCATTGTCTTTAATTTCATTTAAAAGTGTTGGTTTAATAGGAGCAATTGAAAAATCTCTTCTGTCTTTAGAAATTCTTGTAGGTTTTCCGTCAATAATTCTGTATGGACGAGCGATTACTCTTGAAACATAGTATTCATCATCTGTCAAGATTTTTCTTGCAATTCTGCACCATTCATATAGTGTTTCAAGTGGAATAATATCAATATCTACTGCGATTTGGAATACACTATCTGCTGATGTGTAGACTATTGGGAATTTAGTTTTGTGGTGTTCATCATTTAATTCTGCAATGATTGTTGTTCCGCTTGCAGGTTTGTTTGCTAGAACGCCACCACAATTTGTTTGTTCTACAAATTTGTCAATAAGTTCTTTAGGAAAACCGTTTGGAAATGTTGCGAAAGCTCTGTCTAAAGTAATTCCGGAAATTTCCCAGTGACCAGTTGTTGTATCTTTTCCTTTAGATTTTTCAACAAGTGTTGCATAAGTTGCAATTGGGTTTTCAACTTTTTTTATTCCTTCAAATTCTTGAATGTTTCCTAAGCCCATTTTTTCAAGATTTGGAACATTTAAACCATGATTAAATTCACAAACATGTTTTAATGTGTTGCAATCCGGTGTATCACCAAAATCTTTGCAATCAGGCATTGCTCCGATACCCATTGAATCAATAACCATGATAATTGGTCGAACCATAATTTTTTTATCTGTATCCATGTTCAATTCCCCCTTTTGTTGCTCATATTTTAGCATAAAGGGTTAATTTTTGGCTAGAGTAAAAATTAATATCTGCAAGTTAAAACAAGTTCTCTGTTATTTTCTTTTGCTTCTTGCATAGCAGCTTCTTGAGTTAGTTGTTCAATTCTGTCCCCGTCCATTATTCCTTGAACTTGGCAGTTTAATTTATTTGAAGAATTTCCGTTTTGAAGTTCATCAAGTCTTTTTGTTAAAACATCTACTTTCATTGATAAATCTTGAAGACTTGAATTATCTTGTGATATTTCATTTTCTTCTGCATTCATATCATCTGTTTTTTGTTCTGCTTTGATTTTTTGGTTTGCATTTGTTTTGTTTTCTGTAACTTCTTTAGTATTTGTATAAATTGCGGCTATTACGAAAACAAACATACATAAAAATACAATTGTTAAAATTTTAAATTTATTCAAACCGTCCATCAATTTTCTCCATAAAATTTTTAAGCTTAAAAACATTCTAGCATAAATCCCAAAATTTGGGCTAATCTTTACATTTGGCAAATAAATTAAAAATATTTGCAAAATAGAAAAGTTTGTACTAAATTAAAAGTGTTATTTATATGTTATTAGGAGGAAATGGTTAATGGAAACTTATGGTATTGAAAAATTAGGCATAATTGGCCCAAAAGCAGTTTATAGAAACTTGAGTCCTGCTCAATTGACAGAAGCTGCATTAAGATTAGGAGAAGGAAAACTTAGCAACACAGGTGCTTTTGTTGTAACAACTGGCAAATACACCGGTCGTTCTCCAAAAGACAAATTCATCGTGGATACAGACGGTATTCATAATGATATCGCTTGGGGCAAAGTAAATCGTCCTATTTCAAGAGAAAAATTTAATTCAATCAAAGGTAAAATTGCTTCTTACTTGCAAAATCGTGAAGTATTTATTTTTGATGGTTATGCAGGTGCAGACAAAACTTACACTCAAAAATTCCGTGTAATCAATGAATTAGCAAGCCAAAACTTGTTTATTCACCAATTGTTAATCCGTCCGACAGCAGAAGAACTTGCTGCATACGGTGAACCTGATTATACAATTTTATGTGCTCCAGGTTTCAAATGTGATCCGGAAGTTGATGGTGTAAATTCAGAAGCATGTATTGCAATTGATTACGAAGCACATGAAATTATTATTTGTGGTTCAAGATACTCTGGTGAAATCAAAAAATCAGTATTTGCTACAATGAACTACATTATGACTAAGAAAAATGTTCTTCCAATGCACTGTTCAGCAAACATGGATCCTGCAACTGGTGAAACTGCTGTATTCTTTGGTTTGTCAGGAACAGGTAAAACAACACTTTCAGCAGATCCTGCTCGTAAGTTAATCGGTGATGACGAACATGGTTGGTCACCTGATGGTGTATTCAACTTTGAAGGTGGTTGTTACGCAAAATGTATTAACTTATCAAAAGAACATGAACCGGAAATTTATAACGCAATTAAATTTGGTTCACTTGTTGAAAACGTAATTATGGATCCTGAAACTCGTGAATTCGATTTCAATGATGGTAGCTTAACAGAAAATACTCGTGTTGGTTACCCAATTAATTATATTGACAATGCTCAAATTCCATCAAAAGGTGGAATCCCGAAAGTTGTTATTTTCTTAACAGCTGATGCCTTTGGTGTTTTACCTCCAATTTCAAGATTGGACAAAAATGCTGCAATGTATCACTTTGTAACTGGTTTCACTTCAAAATTAGCAGGTACAGAACGTGGTGTAACAGAACCTCAACCAACATTCTCAACATTGTTTGGTGAACCATTTATGCCAATGGACGCATCTGTATATGCAAAAATGTTAGGTGAAAAACTTGACAAATATGGAACTAAAGTTTACTTAGTTAACACTGGTTGGGCTGGAGGTTCAGCTTCATCAGGTGCTAAACGTATGAAGTTGGCTTACACTCGTGCAATGGTTACAGCTGCATTGAACGGTTCATTTGATAATATTGAATTCAAACATCACGATGTATTCAATGTTGATTATCCTACATCTTGTCCAGATGTTCCGGCTGAAAAACTTGATGCTCGTGGAATGTGGGAAGATAAAGCAGCTTATGATGCTCAAGCTAACAAATTGGCTCAAATGTTTACTGAAAATTTTGCTGCAAAATATCCAAATATGCCTGCGGAAGTTGTTAATGCAGGTCCTAAAGCAAAAGCATCTGTATAAGTTGATTTATATTCAACAAAATTCAAAAAAGCACTCTGATTTCTCGGGGGTGCTTTTTGTTATTGAGATATAAATTGTAAATATTTCCACTAAAAAGTGGATTTATATTATTGATATCCATTATAATATTATATAGCTATAGAGAGAAAGATATGAGAACGATTTTAATAATTTTAGGAATATTGTTATGTGTAAATTTGCTTGTTGTATCAATAAGTAAGGCTTTTGCTAAGGAACAGAATATCAACATGCAAAATCCTCAAATTCTCTCTCAATTAAAATAACTTTTATTTGAATTCTGTAATTAATTTTTTGAAATAATCGCTGTCTTCTTTGGCTTTTTGGGCACAGGCTATTCCGTTCATTGTATTTGAAACTTTAGGGTTGCAATATTTACTCATATCAGTATGTGTTGTTTTTTTATCCCCTACTGTTTTTAGTTCTCCATCTAAAAATTGGAAAGTGAATAAATCATATCCCCAACGGTTTGGTTTCCCTTCATAACCATTAAGGTCAACTGAAACGTAGATTAGTCCTACATTACCACTTGCATTATCAAATAGTAACAATGTTCCATCTTGTAATGCAATCATTCCATCATCAAAAAGCCATGAAGTAACTGAAGCCTTACCATCAAATGATGTATAGCCTTTTCCTCCGTGGTAGCATTGTGGATTTGACTTTACTCTACAATCAGTTGCACCGGAAAGATAGTTAATGTATGTTTCGTAAAAAGCTTTTCCGTCTCCCCATTTTTGTGAATTATAAGTTGTGGGGTCAAGTGAGATATCATCATTCTCCATCATTTTGAATGCTTGTTGGATTGTTGAATATGATTTCAAAAATTGAGAATGTAGTCGTTTTGCTTTATAGTTCGTCATTAAAGTTGGAATAGTCATTGCGGCAACAACCCCAATTATGCCAAGCGTGATTAAAACTTCTGCAAGTGTGAATGCAAATTTATTATGCTTTTGATTTATCATTTCTAACTCTCCATATCAATAAACTAATACATGTATTATAAATGAATACGTTTATTAATGCAACAATAGTTAAAATAATAAATTATTTTTATACAAATACGTGTAATGATATTAAGTATGAGAATAATTACCGAATTAAAAGAAATTCTATATGCGAAAGGGCTTACATTAAAATTTGTGGCTCAGGAATTGGAAAAACGGCTGAATAAACCATACACCCTTGCAAATTTGTCAAACAAATTGCGAAACGAAACGATAACATATAGAGAAATGAAATTAATTGCAGAAATTATTGGTTCAAATTTAGAATTGAAATAAAAAATCGACACTTTATTTAAAAAGTGTCGATTTTATTTATATAGTTTGTTTATTATAAATTAGCTAACTTTGTATAGAAATCATTTGATTGTTCAAATTTGTAAGCAAAGTTGAATAATCTTGATTCTTGCATTTGTGGAGCTAAGATTTGTAAACCAATTGGCATTCCTGTTTCATCAAATCCTGCCGGAACACTGATACCAGGAAGACCTGCTAAGTTACAACTAATAGTTGCAATATCAGTTAAATACATTGCTAATGGGTCAGAAGATTTTGCTCCAAGTTCAAATGCTGTGTTTGGACAAGTTGGAGAAATCAAGATATCAACATTTTTGAATGCTTCTCTGAATTCTTCTGTAACTAAAGCTCTCATTTGTTGAGCTTTTTTGTAGTATGCATCATAATAACCTGATGACAAAGCATAAGTACCAAGCATTATACGGCGTTTAACTTCTGGTCCAAATCCTTCTGCTCTTGATTTTGTATATAATTCAAGAAGATTTTTAGCATCTGGGTGTCTGTAACCATATCTAACACCGTCAAATCTTGCCAAGTTAGATGAACATTCTGCTGTTGCTAGAATGTAGTAGATTCCGATTGAATATTTTAATTTTTTCAATGAAACTTCTACAATTTCACAACCTAATTTTTTATAAGTTTCGATTGCATTTTCAACTGCTTTTTGTACATCAGCTGAAATTCCCTCGCCCATAAGTTCTTTAATAACACCAACTTTTTTGCCTTTGATATCATTGTTCAAGTTTTGAGCATAATGTTCAACAGGCATGTCAAGTGATGTTGAATCTTTAGGGTCATGACCAGAAATTACTTCAAGTAAATTTGCTGCATCTTCAACTGTTCTTGCGAAAGGTCCGATTTGGTCAAGTGATGAAGCGAAAGCAATCAAACCATAACGAGAAACTCTTCCGTAAGTAGGTTTCATACCAACAATACCGCAAAAACTTGCAGGAAGACGGATTGAACCACCAGTATCAGAACCTAATGCCAATGTTGCTTCGCAAGAAGAAACACTTGCAGCAGAACCACCTGATGAACCACCTGGAACTTTATTCAAATCCCAAGGGTTGTGAACTTTTTTGAATGCAGAGTTTTCGTTTGAAGAACCCATTGCAAATTCATCTAAGTTTGCTTTACCAACAATTGGTACTAAGTTATTTAATAATTTTTCTGTAACAGTCGCATTGAATGGAGAAACAAAGTTTTCCAATATTTTTGAAGATGCGGTTGTACGAGAACCAACAAGGTTCATATTATCTTTTAATGCAAGAGGAATACCTGCAAGAAGTGGTAATTCTTCTCCTTTTGCAATTTTTTCATCTACTTTTTTTGCTGTTTCGAGAGCGGTTTCTTTTGTCAAAGAATTGAAAGCACCTAACTTCTCATCAACAGAATTTATTCTATCAAATGCTGCTTGTGTAAGTTCAACAGCTGAAATTTCTTTATTTTTCAAAGCTTTACTTTGCTCTGCAGCAGATTTTTTTAACAGCTCGTTCATAATTTCTCCTTAAAAAGCTTATTCTCACTCAAAATTGTAAGACAAACATGTATTTCAATCAAGGAGTGATTATTCGGAGAAAGTTTATACTTTTTTACCTAAAGATTTTGAGATTTTAGAGTGAATCATATTCGCTTGATTTAAGTATTCAGTAAGTTTTTCGTAGTTTTGAACTTTTTCGCCATACGGAACATTCATATCAACCAAATCATCAACACTTTTGCTAATCTCAGATAGTTGTTCTAATGAGTCGCTCAAAGTTACCACGGAATTTACTTTTTTAGAAACTTTTGCAAGAATTTGGCGAGAGATAAATGATTGAATTTTGTAGATTATTGGCATTTTCTGTTTGAATGTTTCGTGATATGCCTGTGATTTTTCCCCTAAAACTCTTCCTCCATACATTTGTTGTTTTCTCAATGTATTTAATTCTTCTGTGATTCTTTGTTTCTTTGCTTTTAAACCAAGAGCTTCATTTTGAGTTCCATAGTTATCGGTAACTTTGATTTTTGAATCAAGGTCTTTAATTATTGATTCTTTTTCTTTAATTCTGTATTCAAGGCTCAAATCTTCTGTTTCTGCTTCATCATATTTTGTTTTATTAAGGATTGCAGAATCATAACCGTTTAATCTTTTGATTGGGTTTGTTGCAGCAGTATTCTGTGTTGGTTTAATTTCTTGTGGATTAAAATCAGCACTAAAAGGATTTACTTCAGAAAAATTATATTTTTGACTGAAGATATTTCCACTTATTTTGTTATTGTTACTACTACTATCCATACATACATTTTAAAACAAGAAAAAAAATTTTTTCACCATTAAAAGTATGATTTTACGAAATTGTATAAACTTTTTTGTAGTATAACCAAGTACCCATAACTGTTAAGATTATATTAGGCAAACATGCCGCTAAGAATGGGGTTATTGAACCGGCTTCACCGAATGAAATTGATAATGCTCTAATAACATAGTATGCAAAAATGATTAAAATACTGAATAAGAAACCTCTATTATATCTAACTCTAGGTGGTGTAATTGCAAGTGGAACACCTACAAGCACAAATACAATTGTGGTTAAAGGTAATGCGATTTTATCAAACAATTCGATTGTGTAAACTTGTCTATCTTCTGGAGTAATATCTGATTTAGACAAGAATTTTAGCAAGCCTGTAAAGTTATATTCTTTTGCAACATTTTTGTTCATCTCGTCAGATAAATCTAAACCAAATTTGACCGTAGATTTATCAAATAATGTTGTATTCAAGACTTGACCGTTATCTGTAATTGTATATGCTGCACCTTTTTCGAATTTCCAACCCTCTGGAGAAGTTTTACCCTCTCTTGCTTGAAGAACTTGGATTGTACCTTCTTTAGAATTGTCTAAAACAGTTACGTTATATAGTGTTTTCTTTTGGCAAGAGCCAACGTAGAATAGACGTTTCAAGATTCCATCATCTGTAAGTTCTTTGAATACGAAATTCTCTTTTCCATCAGGAATATTCTTTTGTCCTAAAGCCCAAAGAGCCAAAGTCTTAGACTGTGACATCATGACAGGAACAACACTTTCATTGATAAAAAAGCTAGACAATGACATTATGACTGCGAAAATAAAAATAGGTTTTGCAATTCTGTTTAACCCAATTCCGCATGCTCTCATAACTGTGATTTCAGAAGATAAGCTTAATTTATTCAATGTCATTACTGTTGCAAGCAAAACACCCATAGGAATTGTCATAACAATAACTGATGGCAAGTTTAATAAAATCAAAATGAATGCAACTTTGAATGGAATTCCAAATTTTGCAATTTGTTTAATCAAAGTAATAAAAGTATCAGATGCAAAAATGATTGTTGTGAAAACAAATACACCCATCAAAAACATTTCAATGACTTGTTTTAAGATGTATCTATCTAAAATTTTTGTATTGTTATACTTCTCTTTTGCAAATTCCAAAAACTTATTAAACATAAATTGATTTTAATCTAAACAAAAAGTTTAAGCAAATATTTTGCTAGTTTGATTCTTTCAGAATAAGGATTGTTTGTTCAATTTCTGTTTTTAAATATCCGAGTTGTTCTTGAATATTATTGGGATTGTAAATATAACCGGCGCTTCCGTAAGCAAGATATGGATTGTATTTTTCTGCTTCACTGCGTAAAAGTGCAATTGATCTGGCATGTGTACTTAACTCCATTAATCTTTTGTATGAAACAAATTGACTTTCCGGTTTATTAAGGTATTTATCTCTCAAAAAGTCTGCATTCTTGTTGAAATAATAAACTTTTGCATTGAAGATTTGAACATTTCCATTATTCTCAATCAAGTCAAAAATATCCTCAAGCATTGGAATAAATTCGTTGATATCATTGACATATTGAGATGTTTTGTCTGATTTTAGAATAATATTTACAAATGCCGGATTATCTCTTGGCACGGGTTTCATTTCATTTTCGGAGTTAAAATCTTTTGCAGGACGAGCTTCAATTGGTGCTTTTTTCTCTTCTTTTACAGGTTGATAATTTCTTCCTAAATCAGGTAATGTTCCTACATAGCCTTGGTTAGAATCATTCTCTCTTGCAAAACTTGGTGCGATGCAAAAGATAGATAAAAGAATTGTTATACAAAAAATTTTACACCTATTCATACCACGATTATAAT
>JBNMKP010000031.1:0-10717 GCA_050874405.1 bacterium | reverse complement strand
TGCAGAAGACTATGTGAAAAGTGTAAAACTTGACTTGTTCTCAGACCAAGTTTTTGCATTCACTCCAAATGGTGACGTTTTAGATTTACCAAAAGATGCAACTCCTGTTGATTTTTCATACAGAATTCACTCAGATGTAGGCCATAAAACCGTTGGAGCACTAGTTAACGGACGTATTGTTCCACTAAATACCAAGCTTAATAATGGTGATATTGTTGAAATTTTAACCTCAAAAACACCTGCACCACGTTTAGATTGGTTAACGTTTGTTGTAACCAAACAGGCATCTCAAAAAATCAGACAGTGGTTTAAAAAGAATAACCGTGAAGAACATGTCAATATTGGTAAAACTAACCTTGAACACGAACTTACAAAAGCCGTTTTTGACGAATGTTTGAAAAACGGAGAATTTGATAAAGTTGCCAAATCAATGAACTACCGATCTGCAGAAGATTTGTTTGCAGCTTTAGGATATGGTGAAACAACTTTAACTAAAGTTGTTAATAAAGTTAGAAAACCGATAGAGAAAAAGCCGGAGGATTCATTCCACGCATCAGGCAGAAAAAATTCTCAAAAAGATATTATCGGTTTAGAAGGGTTGTTATACTCATTTGCAAGATGTTGTTCTCCAATCCCAGGGGAACCGATTGTGGGTGTTGTAACAAGAGCAAAAGGGGTTACTGTCCACCGTGTTGATTGCAAAACTCTAGAAACAATTCCGCACGAAAGATTGATGGATATCCGCTGGGCTGGAGTTAACACAAACAAAACTTACACAACCACTATTCGTATTGAAACAGCTGA
This sequence comes from bacterium, assembly GCA_050874405.1. Taxonomy (GTDB): domain Bacteria; phylum Cyanobacteriota; class Vampirovibrionia; order Gastranaerophilales; family Gastranaerophilaceae; genus Zag111. The sequence goes on along the minus strand of JBNMKP010000031.1, from coordinate 9,913 downwards.
AAAATTAGGTCTATTGAAAGATGTAATTGCTGCCGTTTCCGATAACAATGCGAATATTGTTAATGCGAATATCAAAACGAAAAATCACGTTGGTATTATTGAACTGGGTATTGAACTTGATAACATTGATACATTCAAAAAAGTTGTCACTTGTATTCAATCATTACCGGACGTATTTAGTGTTAAACGTATTCAAACATCTTCAAGTATGATTAAAAATTCTTCTGCAAGCAAACCGCAAAAACCTATGAGAAGAAAGAAACCTAAAAAGGAGAACTAATTTATGACTATTCCTGCAGAAACTCTAAATAATTTATGGCAAGTTTATTATTATATTGCTCTATTTTCAACAATACTATTTGTGTTGAAATTAATTATCTTTAATCTTTTTGGAGGTGGGAGTGAAGTTTTTGCAGATTTCAATATGGAAATTGATACTGACCCATCATTCAATTTCTTTTCTGTACAATCGATTCTAGCATTCTTTATGGGTTTTGGTTGGGCTGGTTATGCAGGATTAAAGCAAATCGGATTTTCTCATTTGATGAGTTTTGGAATGGCTCTTGCAGTAGGTTTTCTTTTTATGGCAGTAACAGCATTGTTGCTATTTTCTGTAAAAAAATTAGAAAAAAATATCAAAAAAGACAGAACAACTGCTCTTGAACATATTGGAAAAGCTTACACAAACTTTGAACCAAAAGGCTCAGGACAAATTGAAATAGAAATAAATGGTCAATTATCGGTGGTAAATGCAACAAATACCACAGATGAACAAATTAAAGCATTTGAGTCTGTAAAAGCAGTAAAAGTTACAGATGATATGATTTATATTGAAAAAGTTACAAATAACGAAAACAAATAGGACGAATATAAATAAAAGGAGAGAAAAATGTTCGGATTAATGATTTCTGGCGCTTTGGTGTTAATTGCGATTCTTTCGTTTATCGCAAATCAATACAAAAGATGTCCATCAAACAAAATTATCGTAGTTTATGGTAAAACAGGCGGAACAAAAACCGCAAAATGTGTTCACGGTGGTGGTACATTTATTATCCCGTTGATTCAAGATTTTGGTGTTCTTTCTCTTGAACCTATGACAACAGATATTGATCTAAAAGGGGCATTGTCAAAAGGGAATATCCGTGTTGCAGTGCCATCAACATTCACATTTGGTATTTCAACAGATCCATCTATTATGATTAATGCTGCGGAACGTTTGTTAGGTTTGACAAAACAAGATGTTATTACTCAAGCAAGTGATATTATCTTAGGTCAATTACGTTTGGCTATTGCAACTTTGACAATCGAAGAAATTAACCAAGATAGAGAAAAATTTCTAGAACAAATCAACGCAAACGTTAATACTGAGCTTAACAAAATCGGTTTGGAAATTATTAACGTAAACATCAAAGATATCACAGATGAATCTGGATATATTGATGCTATTGGTAAAAAAGCTGCAGCAGAAGCAATTAACAAAGCAAAAGTTGAAGTAGCTCAACAAGAAAAACTTGGTGCTGTTGGTGAAGCTTCTGCAAATAAAGAAAAAGAAGTTCAAGTTGCAGAACAAACAGCTCAAACATTTATCGGTAAAACAAATGCTGATAGAGAACAACGTATTAAAACCGCTGAACTTGAAGCTCAAGCAGTTGAGGGGGAAAATATTTCAAAAGCAAATATTGCCGAATACAACGCAACTTTAGCTGTTAAACAAGCAGATGCATTCAGAGAGGGTGAAGTTGCAAAAGCAAATGCTCAAAGAGATGTATTATTAGCTCAAAAAGAACAAGAAGAAGCAAAACTTAAAAAAGAAGAACTTGCAAGACAAGAAGTTGAAAAATTGAAAATTCAAGTTCAAGCTGATGCAGAAGCTGAAAAAGCAAGACGTATCGCACTTGGTGAAGCTGATGCAATTAAAGCTAAATATTTCGCAGAAGCAGAAGGTGTTAAAGCAGTCTTGGAAGCTAAAGCAAAAGGTTATCAAGACCTTGTTAAAATTTCTAACAATAGACCTGAAATTGCTACAAGTTTCTTGATGATTGAAAAAATTGAAAAAATCGTTGAAAAACAAGTTGATGCAATCAAAAATATCAAATTTGATAAAATCACTGTTTGGGACGGTGGTACAGGAACTGCAAACGGTTCAACAACAGCTAACTTTATGAAAGATTTGATTAAATCATTACCTGCAATGCACGATTTGGCTAATCAAGCAGGCATTGAACTTCCCCAAATCTTAGGTAAAGTTGAGGGTGCGGATACAGCAAAACCTGTTACTCCTGCTGAAACTAAAGATGCAGAATAAACAGTAATAATAAACTTTTTTGACGGGCGGAATGGTAAAACCATTCCGCCCCTTATTTATATAATTTCTCTTGCGAAACTCGCCTTAAAATGGTATTATATATTTATGAATTTTTGGACAAAAGATATTTTAGAAAAAGCATTGCCAGACGCAAAGTTTCATAACTTTCCTAAAGACTTTTCAGCCAATGGGATTAGAGTTACACATTTAGATTTTGATTATGGGAATATGGCAATTGTTCGCAAACCAGATGAAAAAGTCGGAATTTTAGAATCTTTTTTGCCATCTTTAGGTGATAAAGTTTCAGCATTAGTTTGTAATGATTACAAATATTTTTCAAAATATAATTTACCAATAATTGAAGTTAAAGATGTAAATGATGTCGTTATTCGTATGGCATTTTTCATTAGACGAAATTATTCAGGAACAGTTGTTGATATTACAGGTTCATCAGGGAAAACAACTACAACTAGAATGTGCTATGATGTTTTGTCTGATTATGGTGCAAGTTCAAACCTTAACCAAGCAAACACAAACTTTGGGATTGCTTGGAACATGACTCTGTACGATACGGAAAGCAAATATTGGGTTAATGAAACCTCCCTAGGTGGGGGAATGGACTTGAATTCCGTTTTGACAAAACCTGATATAGCTGTTGTAACAAATATTGCACCTGTACACTTAAAAGCAAATCAGCCATTAATTAACGTTGCTATTCAAAAATCAAAAATCTTTACAGCAATGGATATTGGCAAAACCGCAATCATTTATAACGAAATGGCTTATAAAGATGTTGTTCTTCGTGCTGCAGCTAACAAGTATTTGAAAGTTATAACTTTCGGAGAAAGTGAAGAATCTGATGTTAGAATTTTAACCGGAGATAGAAATTCTATAAATTTATTCGGCAAATTATACAAATATTCTGACAATCCAGTTCCAAAGCACATTTTACTTGATGCTGCAATTGTTTTAGCTATTGTTCATACACTTGGACTTCCTATAGAACCAGCACTTGAAAAATTAAGGAACTTTAACTCTATTGTCGGCAGAGGACAAGTAACAAGCGGAAATATTGACACCAACAGAAAAATTACAATGATAGACGAATCATTCAACGCAAACCCTCTGTCTATGAAATTTTCACTTGACGGTTTCAATAAAATGTTTGGAAAGAATAAAAACAAAATGCTCATTTTGGGAGATATGGCAGAAGGCGGACCGGAAACAGTTCAACAACATTTGGATTTACTTGAAGAAATCAACAAAATTAAACCAACAAGAGTTTTACTTTGTGGTGAACAAATGAGTGTTCTCTGGGATAAAGTTAAAGATTTGTATAACGGTAAATATTATACTAATGTTGAAGAGTTACTGTCAGAGATTTTAGATTGGGTTGAAGATGATGATTATATATTTATTAAAGCATCACATTCAATTGAACTATTCAAAGTCGTTATCAAATTGAGAGATATGATAAGAGCGAATAATTAATAACAGCTTTACATTCTTTACAAATAAAACTATTTGTTGTATAATTTTATTAATATTTTTTATAAGGAGAGAAATATGGGATATAAAATTTTATCAAAAAAAGAAATTTGTCCAAACCAATATGAAATTACTATTGATGCACCTTACGTTGTAAGAAATGCTAAAGCAGGACAATTTATTATATTTAGAGTTGAAGAAGAAGGCGAAAGAGTTCCTCTTACAATCGCTGATGTTGATAAAGAAAACGGTCTTTTGACAATAGTATTTATGGCTGTTGGCTATACGACAAAAAAACTTGCGACATTAGAAGTTGGCGATGAATTGTTAGACATCGTAGGACCTTTAGGTAAACCAACAGATATCAAAAATTATGGAACAGCAGTTTGTGTTGCCGGTGGTTATGGTGCAGCTCCTTGCTATTTGATTTCAAAAGCATTGAAAGAAGCGGGAAACAAAGTTTACATGATTGCAGGTGCAAGAACTAAAGATTTATTGTTCTGGGAAGATAAAATGAAAGATGCTTGTACTGAGCTTTATTTGACAACAGATGATGGTTCTTATGGTATCAAAGGTTTTGGTACAACTGTTTTACAAGACATCATTGATAGAGAAAAAGTTGATTATGTAATTGCAGTAGGTCCAATGCCTATGATGAGAGCAGTTGCAAACTTGACAAAAGATAAAGGTATTTATACAGAAGCAAGTATGAACCCTATTATGGTTGACGGTACCGGTATGTGTGGCGCATGCAGAGTTACTGTTGGAGGGGAAACAAAATTTGCTTGTGTTGACGGGCCTGATTTTGATGCTCACAAAATTGATTTTGATGAAGTTATCAACAGAACAAGAATTTATAAAGATCAGGAACGTAAACGTTGCGAAAGTTGTAATTTGTTAAAACAAGCAGAAAAAGTGTAGGAGATTAAGAAATGGGTAAAAATGATATTCCGGTATGCCCTTTAGTTAGTATTGGTTCAGGTATTGATATGGTTTGTAGCCAAACTAAATGTGCTTGGTATGTTCCAAGTGTTCAAAAATGTTCAATGTACCTATTGGCATACAATGCTTTGTTAGATGCTAACCAAAAACAAAGAGCTGCAAAACAACAGCAACAACACTAATTTTATTAAATAAATTATGAAAATTGCATTATGTGTAAAACAAGTTCCGGATACCACGGATATCAGATGGACTGAAAATAATACAATTCAACGTGAAGGTGTTGAAAGTGTTATTAACCCGTATGATGTCTATGCTACGGAACTTGCTTTAAAAATAAAATCTAATATTAAAGAATCCGAAATTACTGCATTCACAATGGGACCAAATCAGGCAGAAGATATGTTGCGCAAACTTTTGGCTATCGGTTGTGATAATGGTGTTTTGATTTCTGATAAAAAATTTGCAGGATCTGACACTTATGCAACAGGATTGACAATTTCTCGTGCAATCAGAACGGCTTTACCTGATTTTGACTTAATAGTTTGTGGACAATTTGCAGTTGATGGCGATACTGCACAAACAGGACCAAATATCGCAAATTTCTTAGATATTCCACAAGTTACTTACGTAAAAGAATTTGTAAAGTACGAAGACAATTCTCTAATCCTAAAACGAGAATTAGAAGACGGAATTGAGACAGTTAAAGTTACTCTTCCTGCTTTAATTTGCGTGATGCAAGATACTTTTGAACCAACAAGACCTTTGATTAACGGAATTAAATCTGCAAATAAAAAACAAATCAAAATTTGTTCAATGGCAGATATAGGGTTAGTACCTGAAAAAACAGGAATTAAAGGTTCTCCGACATTTGTAAGTAAAGCATTCCGCAACATTTCTACTCACAATGCTCAAAAGTTTAAAATGAACAAAGTTGATAGTGTTAATTTGCTAACAGAAAAATTAGAAAATTTAGGAGTTATAAAAAATGCCTAATGAAAATAATTCCGGAATTTTAATATATGCACAAGTAACCAGAGAAAAATACATTCATACGGTATTTTTTGAATTGCTATCTAAGGCAAAAGAACTTTCAGCAAAACTAAACGGAGTGGAAGTAAATGCCGTGATTTTTACTCCGAATGATTTGATAGACTCTTTTAAAGAGTCCTTTCAAAATATGGGTGTAAACAAAGTTTACTATTTTGAGGACGAAAAATTTTCTAATTATTCGACAGAATATTATTCTAAATTGCTAGTTGATTTGGTCGGAGTTATAAAGCCTGAAATTTTACTAATCGGTGCAACAAACGAAGGAAGAGATTTAGCACCTAGAGTTTCAAGTGCATTAGGAACAGGTTTGACAGCAGACTGCACAGGATTAGATATAAATGAAAACGGTAAACTTGCAGCAACTCGTCCAACTTTTGGTGGTCAATTGATGGCGACTATTTTATGCAAAACTTATCCTCAAATGGCTACAGTTAGACCAAATGTATTCAAGGTTAATGCTGATTGTGAAAGGTTTGAAACAGAATTTGTATCATGTCCTGTTAATATTTCATATATGACAAATCATGTTGAGATTATTGATTTTAAGAAAACTGTAGATAACTTGTTAAACGATTTGGACTCTGCAGAAGTTATCGTTGCGGGTGGTAAAGGTTTAAAAAATGAACAAGGATTTAGATTATTAAATGAGTTTGCCAAATCAATCGGAGCAACTGTTGCAGCTACACGTGGGGCTGTAGAAATGGGGCTTGCTCCTGTATCAATTCAAGTCGGGCAAACAGGAAAAACAGTACACCCAAAAGTTTATATTGCTTGCGCAATTTCGGGTGCGATTCAACACACAATAGGAATGAGTGGTTCTGATTATATAATTGCAATAAACAATGATGAATCAGCTCCAATATTTGATATTGCAGATTGTGGAATCGTTGGAGATGTGTTTGAAATTTTGCCGGAATTTATTAAGAAAAACAGTTAAATCTTTCCCTTTTTATGTTAAAATTATATGTGCGAAAAGTACTTAAAAAAGGGGATATATTATTATGTCAAACAAAGTTGTTATTGGTGCACAATGGGGTGATGAAGGAAAAGCTAAAATTACCGACTTGTTAGCTCAAGATGCTGATTTAATTATTAGATACCAAGGTGGTTGTAACGCTGGTCATACTGTTGTTGCGCACGGAAAAACTTTCAAATTTCATTTAATTCCATCTGGAATTTTATATAAAGGTAAAACTTGTTTAATCGGTAACGGTACAGTTATTCTTCCTGAATATTTTGAACAAGAAATTGCAGGATTAAAAGCTGAAAATATTGATTTGTCAGGTTTAAAAGTTAGCCCTCTAGCTACAATCACAATGCCTTGGCATACAGAAGTTGACGGATATTCAGAAGACAATGCTTCAAAAGGTAAAATCGGTACTACTAAAAAAGGTATTGGACCGACTTACACAGATAAAATGCAAAGAATTGCATTGAAAATTGAAGATTTATATTCAGAAGTTGCACTATCTGAAAAATTAGATATTATCCTACCATTAAAAAATAAACAACTAAAAGAAGTTTACGGACTAAAAACTTATACAAAAGAAGAAGTTCTTGAACTATGTAAAAAATATGCTGAAATTTTCAAACCTTACGTTTGCTTTGATTGGCAAGAAATGCTTCAAGACTTTAAACGCAAAGGTAAAACAGTATTATTTGAGGGTGCTCAAGGAGTAATGCTTGATGTCGATTTTGGTACATATCCATTTGTAACAAGTTCAAATCCTGTTGGTGGTGGAGCTTGTACAGGTTCCGGTTATGGTCCAAAAATGATTGATGAAGTTATTGGTGTTGCAAAAGCATATTGTACTAGAGTCGGAGAAGGACCATTTGTTACAGAATTAACAGATTCTATGGGGGACAAGATAAGAGAAATCGGTCACGAATTCGGTGTAACAACAGGACGTCCAAGACGTTGCGGTTGGTTTGATGCTGTTACAATGAAATATGCTGCTCTTGTTGGTGGTTTAACATCAATTGCTCTAACGAAAATTGATGTATTTGATTCTTTTGATGAAATCAAATTATGTACGGCATACAAAGATAAACGCAATGGAAAAATTTACACATCATATCCAACAGACGTATTTATTCATAAATATTTAGAACCGGTTTATGAAACTCATAAAGGTTGGAATGAAGATATTACAGGCATTCGTAATTATGAAGGATTACCAGAAAATTGCAAAAAATATCTAGAAAGATTAGAAGAAATTCTAGAAACACCAATCTCTATTGTTTCAGTTGGACCTGATAGAGAACAAACTATTTTCAAAAAATAATTTTTAGTAACAAATCGTAAATTAATAAGCAATAAAATCTACTTGTGTGTTTTTATAATATATATACAGGTAGATTTTTTGCATGAAAATTATAAATAATTATGGAATAACACAACCAAATATTTCACAGAAAAAAGCTGTGCCTTTTAAATCTCTTCCAGACAATCAAACAAAAGAAGAGGTTAAAAGCATTTCTAATGTTACGCCTGATTATAATATATCGACTCCAATGCCATATAGTTTTGTTGGAGATATAAAATTATCCGATAATTTAAATGCAAAATTATACAAACTTGCAAACGGTCAAAAAGTTATTATTGTTCCAAAAGACGGAACAACTGTTGTAAAAACGTATGTAAATACAGGCTCATTAAATGAACCTGACAAAGTTCGAGGGATAAGTCACTATATTGAACATAATTTGTTTAATGGTTCTGAATCTCTTGGAGATAAAGTCTCTTTTGATGAAGTAAATAAAATGGGTGCAAACACCAATGCTTCGACATCTTTCTCCGTGACAGATTATTATATAAGTTCTAATTTATTAGATGATAAAGATTTAGAAAATAAAATCAAACTTCAAGCGGGCATGATTCAATCGCCAAAGTTTTTGTTGGAAAAACTTGATAAAGAAAAAAGCATTGTCGATTCTGAAATAAATATGTGTTTGTCTGATGATAACAACGTAGGTTACACAAAAACATTAAAAAATCTTTTTGGAATTAAATCCTCATCAGATGATTTAGTTGCAGGTTCAACAGATAACATTGACGCTCTTACTAGAGATGACGTTGTTAATTATTTCAACAACAATTATTATCCTGCCAATATGGTAACTGTTGTGTCAGGTGAAGTAAATCCAGATGACACAATGAAATTAATTTCAAAATATTTTACGTCAAAAAAACAACCGGTACAAAATAGGCATTATGAATCCTTAACCCCAACTAACAAAGCAATTAGAGAAGATTTAATTTCTAAAAAAACAGATAGCTCTTCAAGTATTTTCCTAGGTTTTGCAGGACCGGAAAATGCAAACTCAAAAGATAGAATTCTGATTTCTGCTTTATCAGTTTATCTTTCATCTTTGGGAAATTCAAAATTTTCTGATATAGAAAGGAAATATTCAACATCAATTGATTTAGATAAGGAAAGACTAGGAACTCGCCCAACAGATAAAACTGCACTAGTTTTTCAAACGGGAGTACCTGAAGAATACACAGAACCGATATTAAAAGATATGTATCAAGTCATATCTGACATTTCAAATAATCCACCAACAGATGAAGAAATGACAGCTATTAAATTGCGAATGAAAAAATCTAATCAAAATATGTTAGAATCTTCACATGCAATAAATAGTAAAGTTGGAATGGCAGCATTGAACAACAATTTAGAAGTCTTAAATGATTATGACAAAATCGTTGAATCAATGACACCGCAAGATATTGTAAATACTGCAAAAAAATATTTTGATTTAAATAAAGCGGCGTTAACAGTTGTTCACCCAAATACCTCAACTCCAGAAAAAATAAACAATAACTATAACTCTGTAACAACAAAAAATAACTCTATTGCATTCACTGGAACAAACAAAAAAACACCAATTAACGTTCAAAAGATTAAAGAATATGACCTTCAAAACAACTATCGAGTTATTTTGAACGATACAAATTCTGACAATGTTCAATATAGATTTATGCTCCGTCAAAAGGATTGGACACCGAAAAAAGCTGCAACCGCTGATGTTCTATCAGAAATGCTTCAAAATTGCGGAACAAAAAATAATTCCCTAAAAGATGTTCTTAAAAAAATTGATTTGTATGGAATCAGTATGGGT